>JALRGF010000242.1 GCA_023253495.1 Verrucomicrobiales bacterium | reverse complement strand
CGCGGATCCCCCGATGGTGATCATGTTGGTGAGCGGGGGAGTGCCGGGCGGCGGAGTGCCCGGAGTCTGCCACTCCGTACCCCCGATGACCAGATCGGTCTTCACCGGCGTGTGCATCCGGAAGTTGACGGAACTGGCTGTTCCGGCGCCCGGCGCCGCCGCGGAATACAGACCGATTTCCACCTGGTTGGAGCCGGTGTGGAAGCGGGCCGGATCAAGCTCGAACTGCACCGGCAGTCCGTCCACCACCAGGCCGGAGCGGGCCGCGACCGGGGTGAGATTTCCCGGCACCTCCACACCGATGGGGAGATTGTAGGCCAGGGAGGGCACTCCGTTGATGAAGAGGACAAAACCGTCGGTGGCCCCCGCCGCCGTACTCGAGAGCGTGGTGCTGAGATAAACCTGCGGCGGGACACTGCCGGTGAAGGTCAGCCCCACGCTGCTCTTCAGCAGCTGCCCCGGTCTCCCGGAACTCGCATTGTAGGCGGCGGAATTGATCAGAAGGGACGCTGGCAGTGACGTCGCCGTGGTGGGGTAAGCCAGGGTGGCGGGGGGCAACGCCGTGGGATTGCCCAGCACAAACCAGTTGGCCGACGACGGAGTGGCCGCCGAGTTCCCCAGGACGGTGACCATGTCGGTGCGGTAAACCGGTGGGGCCATGCCCCCGACCGGGAAGGCGTAGCGCCACTCGAAAGTGTAGTCTCCGGGGCGGGCGGCGAAATCTCCGCTGTGTCTGACGGTGGTCTGCTCATCCAGCGGATTGGAGGCGGGAATCGTGCGCAGGTCCCCCTGATACAGGGTCGGCTCCACCTTGATGATCTGCATCGCCACCGGTTCCCCCTTGGGCGTGAAGGCCAGGCCATCGCCGAAAAGCAGGCTGACGTATCCGCTGCCTTTGCCCAGCGCAGTCAGGGCATAACTGTCCACAGCAGTGTCCGAATAAAGGATTTCCGGCAGGTCCTGGTAGCCGGCTTCCACAGTCTTGGTGGAATCCACAATGTAGGTTCCCCTGCTATCCGGGTTTTCCTTGAAAGTCTCGATGGTAGTGGACAGATGCGAGATGGCTGCATTCCACTTGTTCCGGTCCGGATCCGAGCCGTCAACCAGGGTCCGCAGTGCCGCCACGTCGGCGGGGCTCAGCGTGTTCAGATTGAAGTAGTCTTCTCCGGCCACCTCATCTTTGAACTCTCCCACCAGCAGGAGCCCCCCTTTGTCTCCCAGCTGCGGGTCAAAGTAGAACCTCTGCTGGAGATGGGGTTGCGCCAGCTGGAAATACGTCTTGCCGTTCTGCTGGGTCGTCTTCAGAGAGGCCGGAAGCTCGTTGAGCCCCACTTTGGCGTCGTTGATGAGCACCATTTTCGCCCTCGTCGGATCCTGAAGCAGCACACTGGCCTGGGCAGGCGTCGATCTGGCCAGCGATTGCTGGTACAGGACGCGTGCGCTCGTCTGCCCGCGCACTGACGGCAGCCCGCGTTTGGGCAGGGCGAGCGTCTCGCCCACCGACAACGTCGGCGGATTGGCCGGCCACGTCGGATAATAAAGAACGGTCAACGGATTGCCGGTCACCGGGTCTCCCACCGGGTCACCCGCAGCATTTTTCGCCCTCAGATACGGAAGGATGGTGCCCTCCGCCGGTTGGACGGCCAACCCGGGGAAAACAAAGTCAGTCCGCATTTTGTAGAAGAACTGCATGCCGAGCGCCTTGGTCCCGCCATCATGCGGCCCGCGGTAAACCCAGTCGTACCCCTTCCGGTCCTTGAAGGTGAAAGGAGTGTAATAATTCGGAGCGGAGGTATTGCCCGGGGGATCCGAGTAGGCCGCTCCCGGGGCCACCTCGGTGTTGCGCACGGTGCCGTTGGCGGCGACCGGAAGCGGCATCAAGGGCAGTGGCATCGGCGGCCCGATGATGGTGCCCGCCGTGATGGGATAAGAAAACGGATAGGTGGACGTCTCCCGCAGCACCTCATAAACAGCCATCGCCGGGCGCTGGTCCGCCGGATCTTTGTACTGCAGCAGCACGCGCGGCCAGGAACTGAAACTCACCCCGACGGATGAGGTTGTCGTCCCCGAGATCAGATTCAGGTCATCGCGGAGAGCGTAAGCGCGCCCCTGGAGAATCAGGGCATGTTCCTCATTGGGATTGTAGCCGGTCCGGCCGGGTGACGGTTGGTTGTAGACGGTCGCTCCCGCCATCGCATCCGGCAGCGGCCCGGATCCCTGGTTGGAGGCCAGAATGATCTGGGGCTGGGGCGAAACCACGGAAAAATTATCAATGCCAAAAGCTTCATCGGTGGCCGGGGAACTCAGATTCGTTCCGAAGCCGACCGTCAGGCTGGTCAACGACGTGCTGGTCGCCGGGGTGGCTTTGATCGTCACCCGGAAATTCTGGTCCGCCCAGCCGGTATTCCCGTAGAATTGGCCGTATCCGCCCGCCACCGGCACAATCGTCCATTCATAGACAGCCTCCGGAAAAGCCGATGTGCCGCTCACCGTCTGCGTTTCCTCCTGATTCAGGAGATAGGGCTGGTTGATGAGCAGATTTCCGTTGATCAGCACCTTGAAATACTCCCCGGGGTCCCACGAATCAATCCGGAGGAAATTGAAGGCCACCGTCACCGGCGTCCCGCCGTACTGGCTGACATCCACTGTTTTCTGGGTCGAGGGCACGGCCCCGGTTCCATAGGGCCCCATAAATTTGCCCGTAGGCCCGCCCGCCGTGGTGAGAGTGGAAGACCACCCGGGTGCTCCGTTCTCGAAATCATCGGAAGCGGCGGCGTTCCCGCTGCGGTAGCTCACGGTATAATGGCCTACCTTGGCGGCGCTGTAAAAACTCTTGAACTCCGATGAGGGGGCCCTCGCCTCCTTGAACCACCAGACCGTCAACGGGTTGCTGGATCCGGGCAGTGCATTCACCGGGATGATGGCTCCTTTTTCCGCGGCCGCCACCCCGCTCGCAAAGGGATCGATATAGGCCTCGGGGGAGTGCGATACTCCTGATGCCACATACCCCGCCACGGAGTAGGCCGAGGACGGCGGATTCAGGCGATCACCCACATAGACCTGGGAGTTCACAGCCGCGCCACCATCTCCCTCCGTAAAGCCGGGGCGGCTGTCGGCCTGGGTCATCAGCCTCACGTACCAGACGCCGCCGTTGTCTCCGGTGAATTTGAGCAGGGACCGGTTCAGCTGGTCGGAACTCCGGCTCAGATTGACGAGGAGACGCTGGCTGATCCCGTCAATGGAGGTTTCGACGCCGTCGGGAGCATCCTCGTAAATGATGGTCGGCATCTTGCCGCCATCAAACTGCAACCCGGTGCCATTCTCGACCGTGCTGCCCTGAGAACCGACGGTCGACGCCACAAAATCAGTGACAGCGTCCGGCCATTTCAGCAGGTATTTGTTGAAGTACTTCGGCCAGTCGATCGTGATACCCGGAAATTGGCCGGCGACATTCGGTATGGCGGCGTCTCTTTCCTCCAGCCAGTAAAAGGCCACCCGGTCCTCCACATCATTGAACCGCTCGGCGAAATAAGCGAGAGTACCGTCGGGCCGCGCGCTGGTTCCGTAATAGTTCGAGTTGCTCGCGGATCCGTCGGAGGAGGCTGGCTGCGCCAACAGGTTCTCATCCGGCTGGGGGCGGATCTCATCTCCCAGCATGACGGTCAGCGTCTGCGGCTGCAAAGCCTGCTCCACGCTGAGGACATCGGCCCCCAGAAAGACGTGGGTGCCGTCCTCGCGCCTGGCTCCGAGATATTCAACAAGGATTCTTCCGGTCAGGTTGTAGGCATGCAATTCGCCCACCCCGTTGGTTTTTTCGTACCACACCGTTCTCAGGATCTGGGTGGAAGCGGCATTGGGATCGGCCTTGGAAGCGCCCACCACGACAAATTCCTGCGGCACCGTCTCCGGAAAAACATTGCTGAAAACCGGATTGACGGTGACGACCTTGCCCGTCGGAATGGTGATGCGCGGCGCACTGAAGCTCTTTTCCGTCCAGAACATGGTCCGCACCGGTGCGAGAGACCCGGAGGAGACAGTGAAGGATTCCTTGTAAAAGATATAGTTGCCGGCGTTCTGTGAATCCGGGACATTCGAGCGCCAGGTCACCTCCACGAGTCCCGGAGTATTGGCAAAAACCCGCCCCGCGTGGGGACTGAAATAGAAGGAGGGCAGCACGCCGGCGGCCAGCGGCGGGATGGTGGCCGCCAGTCCGGTCCGGTAATCGACCGGCGCGGCCGAGGTGGGATTGGTCAGAACCTCACCCGCGCGCACCGGCTCAGCCCGCCAGAAGGAGGCCGGATCCGGAATCAGCCGCGTCACCCCGGCGCTGTTGATAATGCTGTCCGGCGGCCTGATCTGGTCGCCGAAAAAGTAGCGGGGCACACCGGAGGCAAAGCTGGTCCCGAAAGAGGCCTTTTGCAGCAGCACCCCGGAAGTGCCGGTGCCACTGCTGGGGTATCCCGTGGTGTTGTTGATCGGGCCCGCCGAAGCGCTGGTCTCGACCACGTTGGCGTACTGCGGGGTGAGCAGCGGGATCCCGGTCGGCGACGCGTTGGGGCCCACCGGTGGAATATTGGAAGGGTTTGGCGACGGTACGCGGCCACTCAAACGGTTGTAGACGCCACTGCTCAATCCGTACTGCGCATGGGCCGCCTGAGTCAGCAGCAGGCAGAGGCTCAAGACCCGGGCGACCCGGACCGGCAGTTCCAAGGAACGGGACAGAAAAAACATGGAAAAAGGGGCTGCAGGAGGCCGGAGAGGGAACGGCGGGAGGCGTCCGTTTCTAAAACTTGATGATATAGTTCACGTACACGTTCTTCGGGCGGGTCTCATTTCCGCCGGTGCTGCCGGTGCCCGGACTATCATTATAGTTTTCGTCCGCATTGGGTGTCCCCGTCAGAGAAAGCAGGTCGGCACCGGGGGTGATATCTGTCGGGACGCTGTGCTTGTGAGCCTTGAACTCATCCGCCTGATAACTGCCGACGGCGTCGCCGGTATTGCCGCCCGGTCTGAGGGCGGTTCGGTTGTTGCGGTCCGGATCGTTCCCCGCACTGGCGTCCTTGCCACGGAGAAAGCGCCCGCGAAAGTCAGGCGTATTGAAAGTGGAGGCATCCGGGGCGCCGAAGCTGGTTCCAATCGCGTTGAAAAGATCCGCTTTATCGGTACGGGTATAGCTGGTTCCATCGCACCAGAGCCAGCCCGCCGGCAGGGTGTTTCCTCCGTAGGCAACGATGGTCCCGGGCGGGCACAGGGCATTCCTGACCGCCGCCACCAGCTTGTTGATGTCGACGGAGGAGGCTGCCAGATTGACATTGCCCACCTGCCCGCCACCGATGTCCACACTGGCGATGGTGCCATCGACGATTTTGGCGCTGGTGATGGAAGAATCGGCATGGTCGGCGGTCTGCAGAGAGCCATCCTGGATTTTATCACCGGTCACACTGCCATTGACCAGTTTGGCTGTCGTCACGCTGTTATCGGCGAGCTTGGCCGTGATGATGGCACCGTCCGTGACCTTGGCCGTGTTCACGCTGAGATCGGCGAGCTTGGCATTGTTGACGGCTCCGGCCAGGATGCCGTCGGTGGTCACCGCGCCGGTGCCGATCATCGTCGCGGTGATGGCCGCGCTGGCCACCGACTCCGCCACTTTGGCCCGCATGGCATAGACTCCGCTGACAATCTGCTGGCGCGGGGAGATCTCGGGATCAACGGTGGAGGTGTTGCCGTCGTCCACGGTGATGCCAAGGTACACAGGAGGATAAGGGTCCACGGCAGTCAGGGCGTTGATGACCTGGGAGACTGACTTGTATGGCTGAGTGGCCGGGGCACTGGGCCCGGGGACGCCGCTCAGACCGGTCCCATTGCCGATCAGGACGCTGAATTCGCCAGCCGAAATCGTGGCGCTCTGGGTCTCCGCCCAGATCGGGGTGCCCCCGGTCGCAGCGGTATACAGGCGGAAGGTGACGGCACGGTTGACCGGGGTCGTATTTCCGATGAGAACGCCCGAACTGTCGGTGACACGTCCCTGGTAGCTCATCAGAGTGGGAACCACTGAAATATCAGCGACGGCAACAGAAGCGCTGAGCAGCAGACTCAGAAGGATCGGGGAAGCATTCATGGATAAGTGGACGTGGCGTTGATTACGAAATGAAGAAGCGGGTGAAACCCGGAAAGATGAAGGTCAGGGAGTGGGGGGGGTGAGGTCGATGTTGGTCAGCTCGGAAATCCGTCGCATGGCAAAGGTCCCGCTGACATTCAGATCGCGCTGGCCGTTGAGTCCCCGCAGGGTCTCGGCGTAGGTGCCCCCGAGGATGGTCGTCCCCCAGCCCTGCACGGAGGAACCGTTCGGAGGCTCGGCCGTGAACGTGAATCCGCACGTGCGCCCCACCGTATAGCTCTCGTCGCCGCTGGGCAGGACGGCGGAAAACGAGGCATCCAGCGAATCGTGGTCCGGGTGATAGGTGTGCAGAAAAGGGTTGGTCGGATCCGTATGCGGCACGCTGATGTTCCAGGTCATGGTCGATCCGGCGGTCAGCGCGCCGCTGCCGTTGATGAAAGCCACGCCCGGCAACTGGCAGGACACATAGCGGTAGGGCTGCAGGCCGGACTGAGCCTTGGTCAGCACTTTGGCTTCGCTCACACACAAACCGAGGGGCTGGTCCGCCGTCGCCAGCTTGCCGATGAACACCTGCGAGAGCATTCTGGCGACCCCCTGACTGTCCACGTGAATGAGAAAAACCAGCGGAAAAGCCTGCGAAGTCTTGGTACCGGTCACGCCGGGCACCGTGCTGCCGACATCCGTCACCTCGGCCCGGGCAATCCATAACCCCCCGGGGTCGGCCGCCAGGGCGCTGACCGGCAGCCGGACATCCGTCAGGCCGGCGGAATCCGTAATGCGCAGCACCGAGGCACGGAAGGCATTCGTTTCCACCATGGCGGAGCGATCGATGCCGAAGTCCAGATTGGCCCGGCCGGAGCCGGCCACCGTCACGGTAAACCCTGACTCTCCCATCGGGTTCTCGTCATAAGAATTCGTGGTGCTGTTGAAAACCCGCCGTGTCAGTCCCACACCGCCGGTGACACTCGGTTGCCCCGCCGGGGCGGCCTCCGAGGATTCCAGGCGCACGGTCAGAGTCACATCCGTGGTCTGCCGGTTCATCAACCCCATGGTCATCGCCGTGAGGGTGCGTCCAAAGGCCAGCCCCTGGGAGGTCGGCAGTTCGTATTCCACAGGGGCCGTGAAATCACTGGCCACCGCGGCCTCGAACCAGTAGGCGCGACCCGGCTGCAGCCGCTCCGCTCCCGCCGCCACCAGCATGGGGTTCGACGGGCCCAGTTCCCCGCCGACGTATTTGTAGATCTTCGCCGTCGGTGACAGCACCGTGGTCGTGGCCGAGGGAAAGCTCGCCAGATACGTGCTCAGCAGCGGAGACGTGGTGTCGCCGGGGCCATAACCCGGCAATCCGAGAAAATTCGCCCCGGAAATCAGCCACGTCGCCGAAGGCGGCAGCGCCAGCTGCTTCAGGGTCACCGAGGTCGCAGCTCCGCAGCGGATCAGGTAGGAGGAATTCCCCAGCATCCGGGTCAGCTTTTGCTCGGAGGGGTCATTCCGTTTCCAGACCGTCCACTCTTCGCCGGTCGCCGAAGGCGTCGAGGGCGCCCCGGTAAATCCGGTCTGATCGGGATTCGGATTCCAGCGCCAGACTTCCTGCACCTGGGAGGAGGCGGCAAAAAGCTCGGCCACCGTGGCATACGTCGCGTCACCGGAAAGCCAGATCCCGTTCCACCCGGAAGCCAGCGAATACGTCCGGCTGTACCATTGCGCCTGCAGCGGGAGCGCCGCCCCAAAGAAGCCGGCAAGAAAAAGAAACAATGTTTTCATCGGGCCAGGAGGCGGTAGTGCAGAGAGTTGCCGGTGGCGGCGACAAAGAGACTGGTCGGGCCGGTGGTCGTCGCGACGAGCGACGATTGAGACTCCGCCGAACCCCCCTCCGCGGGAGGCACCAGGGTGAAGGAAACCGGCGTCCACGTCTTCAGATCGGTCGAGGATTGGAGCGTGTACGATTTGCCGTAGAAGGAATAAAACTCGAGGCGGGCCGATCCGGATGTTATCTCGAGGATCCGCAGGTCGAGGACCGAAGACGCGTCCACCGCATAAGTTCCGGCGAGGTACTCATGCCAGTTGCTGGTGCCGTCGCCGTCGTAGTCACCGTCGCGGTCAAGCCCGCCCAGATTCCATCCTTCGGGCCCCGGCCGCTCTCCGGCCTGATACAACTGCGCCTCTTCCCAGGCATCGGGCAGCCCGTCGCCATCGGAATCCACTCCCAGTGTCAGATCGAGCCGGCGCCGGTCGCCGGGGGCTCCGACCGATGGGGCGCTGCCCATCTCGATCGGCAGATACATCCGATCGCCGATCGCCACCCTCAGGTTGAATAACGCATCCTTTTCCACGGTGTGAGGATGATACTGAACGGTATCCGGACGGGTCATATCCATGCGCAGGCGCATCTGGTAATTGTAATCTCCCGAGGGCACATCGAGGAGCGGCTGGTTCGGCAGTTTTTTCAACCCGGCATAGGCGACCACGGAGATCCCCTGGCTGGGCAGCAACTTTCCGTATTGATCCCGCACATTCCCGAACACCGTGTAATACGGCGCGGGGGGGAAGGCGTGCGCCGCCGGAAAACCGACCAGCAGCCCCGCCGCCAGCACGAGTCTCACCGGCGCGTGAAATCGGAATGGGATGACCCTCTGGATGCGGAATGAAAACATGACGGTATGAACAACCGCCTCTATTTCCCCTCGCCCGCCCCTGTCACCCGCAATGTGACGAAGCGGACTGTGGCTGTGACGAAGCGGACCGGATCAGGCCAGCCCCATCACCTGTCGCAGCCGCAGGGCCGCCCGGCGGCGCAGCTCAAGGACCGGCCGGACTCCCTCGACTTCCACCAGCACCCGGTCACGGGATTCGGACCGCAGGTGGCGCACCGCCCCCGGCCGGATCAGGACTGATCGGTCCAGGCGCACAAACACGGACGGCGGCAGCAGCCGCTGCCACTGCCCCAGCGTGCGCCGGATAAAGGCCGGCGCCCCGCCCTGCAGATGGACCCGCGTGAAGTTCCCCTCGGCCTCAATCAGCACAATCGAAACCACCGGCACCATCCGGAACCCGCGGTCCTCCGTCAGCATGATCTGGTCGCCCTCTGTGAACGGGAGTGATGGCACCCCGGCCGGAGTGCCGGCACCACCAAGCCCCTCGGCTCCTCCCATCAGCCGCTGCAAGGCCAGGGCCAGGCGAGCCGGATGGACCGGCTTCAACAGGTAGTCGACCGCATTGACCTCGAAGGCGCGCACGGCAAAACGGTCAAAAGCCGTGACAAAAATGATCCGTGGCGCTCCGGTCAGCCGCGGCAGCAGATCAAACCCGCTCGCCCGCGGCAGCTGGATGTCGAGAAATATCAGGTCCGGCCGGTGTCGGGCGCAGAAATCCGCCGCCGCCTCGACGTCGCCCGCCTCCCCGATGACCTCAACCCCGGCATGAACGCTCAGCATCCGTGCCAGGCGCTCGCGAGCCGGTGGTTCGTCATCGACCAGCAGGGTCCGTAATCGTGTGTTCATGCCGGCAAATCCGGAGTGGTCGAAGGATGCCTCGGCAGTTCCAGCCGGACCACCACCAGTCCATCGGGACACTCGACCCACGGGAACCGCACGCCACCACCAGGATAGAGCAGCTCCAGACGCCGCCGGAGTCCGTAAAGACCGCTGCCGCCCACATCGTCCCGCGGCCGCCGCTCCGGCGGCTCGACCCAGCGGCCGGAATTGGCCACCTCCACCCGCACCCGGTCGTCCGACGCCATCGCGACCCGCAGGCTGATGGTCAGCGGTGTCGGCGAGGTGCGGTGACCGTACTTCAGGGCATTCTCCAGCAGCGGCTGCAGAATCACCCCCGGCACCCTCACCTCCCCCGCCGCCCGATCCAGATGCGTTTCCACCATCAACGTCTCCCGGAACCGCGCTTTCTCCACGGTCAGATAATGCACCACCGCCTCAAATTCCTCCCGCAACGGCACAAACACTTCATGCCGGCTGCCCAACGAATACCGGAAATAATCAGCCAGGCTCTGGACCACCGGAGCCACCCGCCCGGGATCCCGCTCCAGGCCGGCCAGAATCGTATTGAAGGCATTGAACAGAAAATGCGGTGACACCTGCGCCCTCAGCATCTTCAGCTCCGCTTCCCGCACCTTGGTCTCCGCCAGCGCCAGCGCCAGCGCCCGCTCCCGCGTCAGCAAATGATCCTTGATCCAGAAGAACAGCAGGCTCCAGCCGCAATACACCAGCGTGCGCGGGTAAAACATCCCCTCCAGCGAACGCGTCAGCATCAAGTGCAGCACATTCCGGTGCAGAAAATTCCAGAGCACGCTGTCGAGCCACCCCGCCACCAGGCACACCGCCAGAACCCAGCAGGTCAGACGCAGCGGACGCGTCGCCGCCAGCCCCAGCCTCCGGTACACCTGCCGGATCCCGAGCGTCCACAAAAGCCCGATCGGCTCCCGTACCAGCGTCACCCCCCAGACGTAACCGATCGACCCCAGCGCCACCAGCTTGAACGGAAAACTCAGCACCATAAAAACCAGCCAGCCGCCCAGCTGGAAACGCCAGAAAAGCGGCAGGGAACCCCACCAACCGGAAAATCGATCACGCAAACGCATCGGCCTGGCTTCTCCCGTCCAATCACAACGACAATCGCTCACCGTGCCCGCAGGCCCGCCCGTTGTCCACACCCATCAGGCTCTGCGCGGCAGCGGAGGCTTTCTCCAGTCCACCCCGGCTGGGTGCCCGGCCCGTCGCCTCTTCCCGATGGCGGAGACAAGTCGCCCCGGAAAAGCACCTGCGGTCACCGAAAGAGGCGGCCGGGAGCGTGCCTGCTCCCTCTCTTTTTCCTCCTGAGTCGTTGATTTTCAGTGGAGCTACCCCGCCTGGATTCGAACCAAGACTAAAAGAACCAAAATCTCTTGTGCTACCCTTACACCACGGGGCAATGCGCTGGCCGGAACGACTGGCGTGAGATGTGTGATACCACATTCCTCCCCGGCTGCAAGCGGAGGCGCGCATTTTTTCATCGCCGGACGGCCCGCGGTGCGCACACTGCCGCCATGTCCGACCTGCCTGCCGCCCACGCCGCCCTGCTCCAACTCCTGCGCCGCAAATCCGTCCGCTTCGGCGAATTCACTCTCGCCTCCGGGGCGAAGAGTGATTTTTACGTCGATTGCCGCGTGACCACCATGGATGCGGTCGGAGCGCGCCTGATCGGCGAACTCGGCTGGGATCTCATCCGGCGCGTGGCGGCGGACCGGGGGGTGGCGGTCGAAGCGGTCGGTGGCCTGACCATGGGGGCGGACCCGGTCGCCCTGGCCGTGGCCATCGCCTCGGGCCGCGAGGGAGCCGGCGGGCCGCTGCATGCGTTCGCCGTCCGCAAAGCCGCCAAATCCCACGGACTCGGCCGCCTCGTCGAGGGGAATTTTGCCGCCGGTCAGACGGTGGTGGTGGTCGATGACGTCATCACCACCGGCGGCTCAACCCTGCAGGCCATCGACGCCATCGAGAAGGAGGGCGGAAAAGTCGCCTTCGTGATGGCGCTGGTCGACCGCGAGGAGGGCGGACGCGCCGCCATCGAGGCCCGGGGCGTGCCGGTCTACGCGCTGGCCACCAAGTCGCAGCTCCGCGACGTCACCGCCTGATCCCTGGCCCCCGAACCCCGAATCCCGATCCGCCCATGCCACTCCGCTCACGCCTGCCACTCGTCTCCTGCCTGCTCCTGCTCGCCGCCCCGGCCGCCGGGCTGCGCGCCAAACCATTCACCGTACCGCTTTATGACGGCCCGCCGCCCGATGCCGCGCTCTCCGCTGATCCGGAAGTCGTGATACAAAAAGAAGGCGACCCGATCGTGCGCGTCACCCATGTCCAGTCGCCGGATCTGCGCGTCTTCCTGCCACCCCCGGAAAAGGCCAACGGCACCGCCGTGGTCATCTGCCCCGGCGGCGCCTACCGCATTCTCGCCATCGATCACGAAGGCTGGCAGATCGCCCAATGGCTCAATACCCAGGGGGTCGCCGGAATCGTGCTCAAATACCGCGTGTCCGACAAAATGGGCGACGCCTATCAGCACCCGGTGCCGCTGCTCGACGCGCGGCAGGCCGTGCGCCTGACCCGCAGCAAGGCCGCCGAATGGGGCCTTGATCCCCAACGCATCGGCATCATGGGGTTCTCCGCGGGCGGGCACCTGGCATCAACCGCCCTCACCCTTGCCGACAAGCCGCTGCCCGGCGAAGACCCGGCCGCCTTGGCCACCGGAAAACACCGGCCGGACTTCGGCGTGCTCGTCTATCCGGTCATCTCGCTGGTCGACCCCTGGGCCCACCGCGGATCCGGGCAGATCCTGCTCGGCGACGCCGCCACCGAAGACGCCCGCCGCGCCCTCTCCACCCACCTCCACGTCACCGCCTCCACCCCGCCCACCTTCCTTGTCGCCACCCGCGACGACGCCGCCGTCCCCCCGCAAAACTCCCTCGCCTTCTACCAAGCCATGCTCCAAGCCGGCGTCGACGGCGAACTGCATTCCTGGGAAAAAGGCGGCCACGGGTTCGGCATGCTGCCGTCGCCCCACCCGGTCACCACCGAATGGCCCCGGCAGCTCGCCGCCTGGCTCGGCAGCCGCGGCCTGCTCCAGAAGCGCCCCGCGGCAAACCAGGGCGCCCAATAGTATACCTGTCCCGATGGCTCGGCGGCGCCCGATAGTATACCTGTCCCGATGGCTCGGCGGGGCGCCCGATAACGTACCTGTCCCAATAGCCCGGCGGGGCGCCCGATAACGTACCTGTCCCGATGGCCCGGAAAATTTGTTCATAAAATCACATACACCATTGCAGGGTACCTGTCCTGATGGCGCATCCCCCGACAAACTCCGACAGAGTACCTGTCCCGCAGGCGCACCACCCCCGGAGCGCTCGATAAAGTACCTGTCCTGATGGTGCGCCTGAACTGTTCATAAAATCACACTTTCAGTTGCAGTGTGCCCGTCCTGATGGCGCATCC
>JALRGF010000203.1 GCA_023253495.1 Verrucomicrobiales bacterium | reverse complement strand
GGATCCCCGCGGTCCGGACGGCGTCGCCCCTCGCGGCCGCTCCGCTTCCACGGCGGGCGTCGCGGCGCTCGGGCCGTTGTTTCTTCGGCGGACAAGGACCAGGGAATACAAGCTATCGTGGTCGCGAGGCATGCGGTGGTCAGTCGGTTCGGAATCATGAGGGGGAATCGGGGGTGATGGGGTGGCAGTTCCGGATGTCAGTGGGTGCGCCGTTGCCCGGCATTGCAGCAGACCGGCTCCGGGAAAAAAACTAAAATGTCCGAAAGTTCCGCCTCCGCTGCGGAAGCGACGGTTTTCTATCCTGACACCGAACCATCCATGGGTGCTTCATCGTGGATGTGGCCGGACAGTGGATGTGGCTGGGCAGGACAAAATGTGCGGAAGCACGGAGCAGGGGCTTTCGTTCCGGAGAGGCATGCGCAGGGTGAACGGCATGAATGACCGGTGGCATGTCTGGGGAGTGATGGCGCTGCTGGCGGCATGCCCGGGCGGCCTGACCGGCTGCCGGCAGGGAGCGGAGAACGCGGCGGCGGTCGCGGTGGCGCGGCCGGAAGCGCTGGTGACCCCGGGCTGGGTGCATGAGGCATTGGCGTCCCGGGAAGGCGGGCCGGGCGGCGAGCGGCCGGCGGGCCGGGGTCCCGGGCGGCTGGTGGTGGTGGAGGCGGCCTGGGTGCGGCCGGGCGAATCACCGGCCTACGAACACGGGCATGTACCCGGGGCGGTCCTGATGAACACGGAGGACCTGGAGAATGGTTTTCCGCGGTGGCAGCTGCGGCCGCTTGAGGAGCTGCAGCACGTGATTGGCCGGGCCGGCATTGCGCCGGAGTCGACGGTGGTGGTCTACGGACGTTCAACCATCGCCGCCGCGCGGGTCTGGTGGGTTCTGGGGTACGCCGGGGTGGCTGATGTGCGGATGATGGACGGCGGGTTCGACGCGTGGCGGGAAGCCGGATACGATGTGGAAACCGGCCGCCCGGCGGTCGAGGCCGTGCCTTTTGCCGCCCCGCCGCGCACCGGATGGCTGGCCACTACGGAGGACGTGAATCAACGGGTGGCCGCGGCGGACGGCTGGCTCGGAGACGTGCGCAGCGTGGAGGAATTCGCCGGGCGGACCAGCGGGTACCGGTACCTCGAGGCCCGCGGCCGGCTGCCCGGTGCGGTTCATCTCGGTGATGCCGACGACGGGTCGCCGCTTTATGTCACACGCGACGGGCGGCTCCGGCCGCCGGGCGAGGTGCTGGCACTGTGGCAGCGGCAGGGGCTGGTCCGGGGCGACGATCCGCGCCGGTTCCAGCGCGACGTCGTTTTTTATTGTGGCGGCGGCTGGCGCTCCAGCCTGGCGTTTTTCCACGCCTGGCGGCTGGGCATGGAAAACATCCGCAATTACTCCGATGGCTGGGCGGGATGGAGCACGCAGTACGTGGCGGATCCGGCAGCCGGCGGATCCACGCCCGGCTGGCGTCAGGTGCCCACCGGCCACCCGGTGGACAGCACCCCGGCCGGCACTCCCCGAAGGAGCAACCGGGGATAAGGGGGTGCCATGGGCGGACAGGTACTCTGTGGGGGCGGGGGCCATGGGTGGACAGGTACTCTGTGGGGGCGGGACGTTCGTAACCGGACGGGTCCCATGTCCCTGTGCTCAAGTCCGGTCCTCGAGAATCCGGCGGAACTCGTTGAATTCATCCGCACTCAGCACGCACTCACCGACGCGTTCTTCGATTTTCTCGGCTACGTAGCGGCCCACGCGCAGTCGCAGCCGGCGCAGCGCGGTGGCCACATCGCCGGGCGTCACTCCCAGCTCGGCGGCAATCTCGCCGTACCCGCGCACCGGCCCTGAACCATCCAGGATCGGACGAAGAGCTGCAAATTCTTCCGCGCGTCCTTTACCCCGGCACCACGCCTCCGTTTCGAGAATGGCACCCTCCAGCAGGTCATGCGCCCAACACAGGTCGTGCAAGCGGTCAGGCGGGGACCCATGCAGCGGGACCGCGCCCTCCGGCCGCATCCCGTCCACGAGCGACTGGGCCCGGAACCCGCCACCCCGTTTTTGGGCTCGGCTCGATCGCAGCCGCTGCCGCACCAGGTTGTTCAGCGTCGCCACCAGAAACGCCCGCAGTGTTCCCCGGTTCCGGTCCACCTTCCCAAGGATCCCGTCCCGCATCACCTTTCCCGCAAAAAAATCCTGACAGATATCCGAGGCATCCTCCGGCCCCACCCGCCGACGGAGATACTCCCGCACCGCCTTCCGGTACTGTTCGCAGAACCAGCCCACGTCCTGCAAACGATCCCAGTTTGTGTCGGGAAACGGATCGGGACCGGAAGAGGCATCAACGGGTTCCATAAGCCGGTGACTCCAATACCACCCGTCCACGGAAAGGTCACGGGATTTTGTCCAAACCGGGCTAGTTCAGAAATCTTCGCCGGGTTTTGTCATGTTTCCAGCAGATTGGGATAGAAGCAATCGGATCCATCTTTCCATGAAGCTCTCTCTATTCACCACCGCCCTGCTGGGCCTCGCTCCCGCTCTCGTCCTCCCCACCCAGGCCGCCATCGTCGTCCCTGGTGCCAACGGCACCGACGGGGCTCTCAATATTACCGAGGATACCGTCGTCGACCTCTCCAAAGCCACCACCGGCACCTGGAACCAGAACAATTCCGCCAACGCCGGCAACGGCGTCTACGACCCTGACAAATGGGCCGTCGTCTTCAAATACACCAGCGTCAACGTCGTCGCCGGTAAAAAACTCACCTTCAAAAACCATGCCACCAGAGCTCCGGTCGTTTGGCTCGTCAGCGGAAATGTCACCATCGCCGGGACCGTGGATCTGAGTGGGGAGAGTGTAAGCTCCCGATTTCATCCAGAGGAGAACCCGTTGGGCGGTAAAGCATGCGAACCGGGGCCCGGCGGGTTCCGCGGAGGTAGCGGCTTCCGCGGCGGTAATATATGGCCTGCAGCAGGCATGGGACCGGGCGGCGGAAGATCGCGTGGTGACTGGTGGTCCGGGTCATCCGGAGGGGGTTATGGTGTCGACGCACCTGCCTATGAGGGGTGGCTTGCGGGAGGGAAAAAATATGGGAATCCTTCCTTGGTGCCGCTCATCGG
>JALRGF010000185.1 GCA_023253495.1 Verrucomicrobiales bacterium | reverse complement strand
TGCCTGGGGGTGGGATGGGGGCGGGGCTTTGCCCCTTTTGGACTGGCGTCCGAGGTGGGACGGGTGAGGTGGGACCGGACTTCCAGGCCGGTTGGCGGTGGGCGCGGCCACTGTCCGGCCCGTTTTTCGCCTTTTTTTGTGCGTGCCCTGAGGGCCCGTCCCACCTTATGGTGCCTGCGTTTGGAGAAGGGGCGTGCGGGGTGGCGTGGCGTCGTGTACACTCCGCGTTTGTGAGGATGAGCGGTATCGCGTCGCGAGTGCTGGCGGTCCTGCTGCTGGCCGGAGCGTCCCGGCTTGGGGCGGGGGAGCTGGATCTGTCGTTGCGGGACGGGGTGCCGTGGCTGGAGGCGACCGGTGGGGCGGATCGGCGGCTGGTGCTGGAGCGCAGTGAGGGGTTGCGGGGGTTGCGGGAGTGGCGGGAGGTGGCGCGGGTGAGTGACCGTTTGTTTCCGTATGCCGATGGAGCGTCGAGCGGTCGGGCGCACGGGTTTTACCGGCTGGCGGCTTCGGCGGCGGGGGCGGATGACGATTGGTCGAACCAGCTGGTGGTGCCGGGGAGTGCGCTGTGGTTGCCGGGGGCGGGCGGCGGGCTGGCGGCGACGGCTTCGGTGAAATGGTCGATCATTCTGGATGCGGCGGACCGGGTGTATTTCCAGGACAGTGAGGCGTATCCGTATCATCTGCAGTTTGCGCGGGCGCGGCTGCCCGGGTATGGCGCGATGGGGCCGGTGGCTTTCGGGCAGCAGTCGTTGTATCCCGGGGAGGGTCAGCGGATGGTCCTGGGCTCGGTGTTCCGGGCGCCGGATCCGGCGGTGCGGGAAGTGGGGATTGAAATCTCGGGGGCGGTGGCGTTTCCGATCGAGCCGGTGGCGGGATGGTTGGAAACAGTGCGGAGCCGGCTGGCGGTGCCCGATGGGTGGCGCGTGTACTATATGCCGTCGGTCGAGCAGCGGGACGCGGCCGAGGCGGCGCGCGACTGGCTGGCGGATCGGGGGATTGTGGTATCGGGGCTCGAGCGCTGGGCGGAAGAGAACACGTGTTATTCCGAGGGCTGGGCTCTCGGAAAGCTGGTGTGGCTCAAGGCATCAGAGATTCCGGCGGCGCTGGCGGACGGGCGGCTCGGACTGGCGGATATTCTGGTGACCGACCGGGTGCCGTCCGAGCTGCCGGCCCTTGCCGGCTATGTGAGCCTGGCCCCGGCCACGCCGAATTCGCATGTCGTGCTGCTGGCGCGATCGGGGCTTCTGCCGATGGCGTTGGCGGCGGGCGACGGCCTGCGGGCCGAACTGGAATCGCTGGCCGGGCGCGAGGTGCTGCTGGTGGTCGACGGGAGCGGGGGCGGTTGCCGGATCCGGCTGCAGGATACCACGGGCCAGCTGACCGACGAACGGCGGCGGGAAATCCTCGCGATGAAACAGGGCGGGCCGTTGGCGGTGGTGCCGCGCCGCTCCCGCGGGAAACTCGTGGTGCCGGCGGATTCGTTGACGCCGGCGGACGTGGCGTTCACCGGGGGCAAGGCGGCGCATTTCGGGTTCCTGCGGCGCGCGCTGCCGGACCATTCGCCGCATCCGGCCCGGGCGATCACGTTTGACCTCTGGGACTCGCTGATGACGCGGGAGCGCCCCGGTGGCGGCACGCTCGGGGCCTTCATCGCCGCGCGCCTGGCGCGTCATGTTTATCCGCCGCAGATTGCCGCGCTCCGCGAGGATCTGGCGGTCATCCGGGACGCGATCACGGCGAGTGACTTCACCGCGTCCGAGCGCGCCGAGGTGATGGCGGAACTGTGGCAGGCCGGGCTGCACGGAGCGCGCATCCGTTTCCGCAGTTCCACCAACCTGGAGGACACGGCGAGTTTCAGCGGGGCCGGTGTGTACGACAGCTTCAGCGGATGCCTGGAGGACGATGCCGATGGCGATGCCTCCGGGCCGAGCCACTGCGACCCGGGGGAGGCGTCCGAACGCGGTGTGTTCCGCGCCATCCGGAAGGTGTATGCCAGTTTCTACAATGAAAATGCGGTGCTCGAGCGCCTGCGGTTCGGGGTGTCCGAAGCGCATACCGGCATGGCGCTGCTGGTGCATTTCTCGGTGCCCGACGAAGAGGAGCTGGCCAACGGGGTGGCCACCCTTGAGCTGCAGCGCGCCCCCACGCGCGAGATCACCGTCCGCATGGTGTCGCAGGCGGGCGCCGACCCGGTGACCAATCCGGAATCCGGGGCGACGGCGGAAGTGGTGGTGGCGTCCTATGCCGGGGCGGCGGTGGAAGCGGCCTCGCTGGTGCTGGCCGAGCCCTCCTCGTTGACCGCGCCCGGGGAAACGGTGATGCGGTGGACTGATGATTACCGGATCCTGCTCGGGCAGCTGGAGGCGGCGGCGCAGGCGTGGGAGGCGTTTTTTCCCGGATCGCAGCCGGTGGAGCTGGATTTTGAGTACAAGAAGCAGCGGCCCGGAGTGATCGGGCTGAAGCAGATGCGGCCGGTGCCGCGTCCCGAACCGATTCCACCCCCCGAGATCCCATGAACCTCCGACCGCTCCTCAAACGAACCACCCTCCTCGCGCTGGCCGCCGCTCTGCTTATCCACCCGCCGCTGCCCGCCCAGCTGATCGTCGACTCCCTGCGGCGCGACCCCGAATCCGTCACCCTGAACTGGCGGGGCGGGCGCGGCCCGATGGTCGTCGAAACCCATCGCGGGTACGGCTGGTCGATGCAGGGGGAACCGGAGACCGGCACGGCGCGCACCCTGGCCAGCTTCGGGGAGGCGGCTTTGTACCGGGTCAGCGACCTTGATCCGGCGGGTTCTTTCGGGCCGTTCTTCGGGCTGGTGCAGACGACCCAGGGGGAATTCGGCGCTCTCATGGCGCGGCACCGTCTGAAATCGCGCTTCTGGTTTTACCGCAGCAAGGGCGGTCCGCATACCGCGCCGAGCTTCACCGCTGCGGAGTATTTCCGGCAGCTGATCGCGCTCTACCAGTACCACGAGGATGGACGGGTGCAGCTCTGGACCGGGCCGCTGGAATCCCTCGGCAGCGTGAGTTTTCCGTCGGCGCAGTCGCTGCAGGTCACATGGTCCCGCGGCAGTGGCCCGGAGCTGCGGACGTATGAACTCACGCTGCGGTTTCCCTATGCCGTGCAGGCGGTACGGACGATCGCCCCGCTGCCGAGCGACCCCGAGTACGCGCTGCGCTGCGTGCGCGCCACGCCGCAGCTCGAACTCAATGAGGCGGGCCAGTCGCGCGTGGACGCGGTCGAACTTTCCCAGCTCGATCCGGCCAACCCGCAGCTTGAGTTTCCGCGGCCCCAGCAGTTCCGGGTCAGTCACCGGGGCGCCACGCTCGATTTCCACTTTCACGAAGGCCTGCCGCTGCGTCAGGGCGAGCCGCCCTTCATCTGGAAAACGGCGATCCTGGACCGGTGGCTGTCGCCGACGGTGGCCGGCGGTTCGTTGCCGGCCTTCCGCACCGACAGCTATTTTTCGCAAACCCTGCTGCCCGGACACCACAGTTTCACCCAGACCCTGCTCCTCGAGCCGGCCCTCGATCCGGCTCTCGGCGAATCGGTCCGCCGGGAGCTGGCCGCGCGCAACATCCGGTACATCCAGGCTTTCAAGGACCTCTTGATCGGATTCTCCCCGGATGAGATCCGCTATTTCGGGTTCGACGGATCGGTGCGCCAGCCGTAAACCGGAGGAGCCGGTGTCTCGGGGTCTGGGGCCGCGGGGTGGCCGGCCGCGCCTGCCTATGCGAAATCGATCGCTTTTGAATCCGTTCCGGGCCGCCTTCGGTCACCGTCTGCGCGCGCCGCTTTCGGCGGCCGGTGTGCTGGCGGGTGCGTGTTTCTGGTGGGCTGCGCTCACGCCCAGCCTGATCCCGCGGGACGGGGTGATGCAGGGGGTGATTGCCGGGTTGAGTTTCGGGGTGGGGTACGGGCTGGCGGTGGCCGCAGTGGCTCTCTGGAAATGGCTCGGCCTGCCGGTGACGGGTGCGACGTCCGCCGCCCGCGTCCGGCGGTGGGTGGTGCTGGCCGCCGCCAGCCTGATGCTGGCCGGAGCGATCCTTGGCGACGGCTGGCAGGATGCGGTGCGGGAGGCGCTCGCCCTGCCGCCCTCCGGCTGGAAATGGCCGGTGTCGCTGCTGGCTGCCGGGATCGGCCTGATCGCGGTGCTGCTGCTGGCAGGTCGGTTTTTCTACGGCCTGCGCGACCTCTATGGCGCTCCGCTGCGGCGCGTGCTGCCGGAGCGCGCGGCCCTGGTTTTCGCCTCCCTGCTGGCCGCCTGGAGTTTCTGGGCGCTGGGCAACGGGTTTCTGCTGGGCTCTTTGCTGCGCGGCATGGATGCGAGCTACCGCAAGATCGATGCCCTTGTTCCGGCCGACGAACAGCCGCCCACCGATCCGCTGAAACCCGGCAGTGCCCTCTCGCTGCTGCCCTGGGAGTCATTGGGCCACGAGGGTCGGAAACGGGTGCTGGCATCCCCCGGTCGCGACGAGGTCTCCGCCATCACCGGGCGACCCGCAAAGGAGCCGCTGCGCGTCTACGTCGGCCTCAACAGCGCCGCCACACCTGACGATCGGGCCGCCGTGGCGCTGGCGGAAATGAAACGCGTCGGCGCTTTTGACCGCAGGATTCTCGTCATCACCACGCCCACCGGCACGGGCTGGATCGATCCGGCGGCCATGGCCCCGCTCGAGGTCATGCACCACGGCGACGTCGCTTCCGTGGCCGTCCAGTACTCCTACCTGCCAAGCTGGCTCACCCTTCTGGTCGACCCCGGATACGGCGAAGAAACCGCCCACGCCGTCTTCGGCGCGGTGCACGGCCACTGGCGCACGCTGCCAGAGGAAAATCGGCCGCGGCTTTTCCTCTTCGGTCTCAGTCTGGGCTCGCTGCATTCGGATCTGGCGACCGAGGCTTATGCGGTCGCCGGTGATCCTTTTGACGGAGCCTTCTGGGTCGGTCCGCCATTTGCCAGCCGCCAGTGGCCCCGCCTGATCGCCACGCGCCGCGAGGGGTCGCCCGCCTGGTTGCCCGCGGCCCGCCACGCCACCGTGTTCCGGTCGATCACCGCCGACGACCGCAGCCAGCTGGCCGCCCCGGACTGGGGACCGCCCAAGGTGCTCTACCTCCAGTACCCGTCCGACCCGATCGTGTTTTTCCGCAAGGACATGTGGTGGCGGGAACCCGACTGGATGAAACCACCCCGCGGCCCCGGGGTGTCCCCCGCCCTGACGTGGTGGCCCGGCATCAGTTTTATCCAAGGGGTCTTCGACATGATGACGGCGACCACCGTGCCCAAGGGCCGGGGCCACGTCTATGCGGGCCGCGATTACGCCGAGGGATGGAGGGCCCTGACGCAGCCGCCGGAGTTTGATGCCGCCGCCGCCGCCCGACTCGCCGCCTGGATGGAGGCGCAGGACCTCTGAGGGCCCCGCCGCCCGGTTCCCGGACTTCGTGATCCACCTCGCCGGCAGCGGGATCGCGTCCGAACCGGGTATGTGGACAGGTGCCCTGTGGATTCCTATCGCGGTTGCGGGCGCCAGGCGGCGCGGTACGCCCGCTGGAACGATGTCCGGAATGCGGGAGGCACCTCGGCGATGTGGCGTGAATCGTCCTGGCGGAGGCCGGCTTTCTGATCGAGCCGGGCATAACGTTCGGCCAGGACCTCGTAGGTCCGCACGGTCTGCGGGGCGGGCGGCCGCACCTTCGATTGCAGGTCGTACGCATCGACAT
>JALRGF010000323.1 GCA_023253495.1 Verrucomicrobiales bacterium | reverse complement strand
GAACTGCTCCACGAGCTCGCCCGCGGCGGCGAAGGCGGCGCCCGCGCCCGGCTCGACTTCGACGCCCTCGCCGCCGCCGTCTCGGCGCGCGCCCCCCCGCGCACGACTGCCCGCTCCGACGCCGAAGTCGCTTCCCTCGTCACCCGGCTGCTCGCCTGCGACATGCCGTACTGCGATCCGCTCGGGCGCCCGACCCTCATCCAGTTTTCACACCAGGAACTGGCGCGCAAATTCGGCCGCCGCCCGGCGTGACCGCCGGTTTTCCGGCGGCCTCCGGATCCTCCTTCAATCGTCCTCAGAATACTGCCGGTGACGGAACGGCCGGGTGCCATCGAGCCGCCGGCGCCAGCCGGGCGCATTCGCCACCACCCCGGGCCGCGGCGGGCGGGGCGCTCGCGCCGCCTGTTCCGCCTTGAGTTTGAGATAGCTTTCGAAGCGCGCGGCCGGCAGCTCGCCGCTGTCCAGCGCCCGGCGCACCGCACACCCGGGCTCGGCGCCATGCCGGCAGCTGGCAAACCGGCAGTGGACCGCCAGTCCGGTGACATCGTGATACGCATCCTCGACCGCCTCCTCAGCCTCCCAGAGCCGGAATTCGCGCATCCCGGGCGTGTCGATGACCAGAGCGCCGGCGGGCGTCACGACCAGTTCGCGACGCGTGGTGGTATGGCGGCCGCGACTGTCTTTTTCCCGCACCTCACCGGTCGGCAGGGCGTGACGATCTTTGAGCAGGCGGTTGATCAGGGTTGATTTGCCCGCGCCCGACGACCCGATGAACGCCAGGGTCTGTCCGGGCCGCGCGTACTTCTCGGCCAGCGCCTTCAAGCCTTTGCGGGTGTACGTGCTGGTGACAGCCACCGGCACGCCGGGAACCAGCACCTCAATCTCCGCCCGCACCCGCTCCGGGTCGTCACACAAATCACACTTATTGAGAACGATCACCGGCTGCGCCCCGCTTTCCCGCGCCGCCACCCAGAACCGCTGGATCCGCTTCACATTGTAATTGGCATCCAGCCCGCTGACCAGAAACACCGTGTCAACATTCGCCGCCACCACCTGCTCGACCTGCGCCTCGCCCGCCGCCTGCCGGGAAAACTGCGTCCGCCGCGGCAGCCGCGCGTGAATCTGCACCCGGTCGTCGTCCGCCGGCACCTGCACCGCCACCCAGTCACCGACCGCCGGATACGAGCGCGCCGCCCGCTCCGCCCCGTGATGAAAACGTCCGGTCAGCACCCCGAGAAATTCGCCGCGGCCCAGCTGCACCGCATAAAAATGACGCCGCCACTCCACGACCACGCGCGCCGGCTCCAGACCGGCCGCCGCATGCGGCGCAAACGCGGCCTCCCACTCCGCATCCCATCCAAAGGCCTCAAGCCCGGGCGCTGTCGACATCGGCCCATCCTAGGAACAAACCCTCCCGCCGCCAAGCGCCGAAAATCCGGCGGGCCGCACCCGCCCGCCGCCCTTGCTCTCAGGCCCCTTCCTCCCGCTCCCAGGGCCGGCCGTCAATACCGAAGCGGAGCGCCCCGGTGGCCACCGCGACCACGCCGGCCTCGACAATCAGCAGCAGCCCGAGCCATCCGCGCGAATCGGCCCACCACGCCGCCGCCCCGATGATCACTGCGGCGACGAGGACGACGATCATCCGCAGGCAGCCGGCACTCATGTTTTTCGCATGTTCAGGCGCTTCGGAAAACGGCACGAGGGTGTGCCAAAGGCCTGGCAGCATGGCGAAAAACGGCATCGCCAGAAATCCCGGCAACAGCAGCACCGCGCCGCCCGCCCACCCTTTCCAGAAAAACACCACCGCGGTCAGCACCACCACGATCGGCCCGCACAACAACAGCAACACCGCCTTGCGGGTGCCGTGAAACAACGCGGCCGGCGAGGCCAGCGGCGCCTGACGGAAAATGTCCCCACCCCGCCAATGGTCGGAAAACCGCAGCATTTCCAGGGTGTTGAAGACCATCGTCGCAGCCATCGCCCCGGCAAAGGCCACCCCGAAACCGGCCCCCTCCCCGTGCCCGCCGCCACGCCCGGGCGCCGCCACCAGAAAGACCAGCGGATACGCACACAGCTGCGCCAGCTGCGGGTAAATGCGCAGCTTCACATCCCGGGCCCGCAACAGACCGGCCACCGTCAACGTAAAGGCCGCCCGCTCCACCGGATCAGACACCCAGCGGCCGACCGGCGGCAGCCGCAGCAACCGCTGCGTCCACCGGCCGTGGCGCCCGGCCGGCCGCACCGCACCAGCCCCGGCCTCATTCAATGCCAGCAACCCGTCACCATACGCCCGCGCCAGCCGCGACACCGCCAGCCAGCCGACCCCCGCCGTCGCCACCACCCCCCAACACGCCAGTCCGACCGTCAAGGCGCTCACCGAGGCCCCGGTCAGCACCGCCACCATCGCCCCGAACCACGCCGGCGGCAGCACCATCATCCACCGCATCGCCTCCGCCGCCGTCGGACCATCCATCTTCACCAGCACCCGCGGCACCAGCTGGCTCCCGATCATCGCCCCCACCGCCACCAGGACCTGGGCCGCCGTGATGAAATTGTCCAGGCGCTCGCGACCGAACCAGCGCAGGCACAATCCGTACGCCACCGTGACCAGTCCGGCCGCCATCACCACCTGCATCACCAGCGCCAGCAGATGCGCCGGCACAAACAGCCAGCTCCCCCCCGGCCCGACCACCCCCAGAACCAGCCCGATCAGGTTCAACGCCACCGCCAGCGTCACCCCGATCACCACCATCACCAGCACCTTCGCCGCCAGCAACTGCCGTGGCGTGACCGGCCGATGCAGCAGGATGTCCGCCTCCTCGGCATTGAACAGAAGCGTGCCGCTCGATCCCGCCATCATGATGCCCACCATCATCAGCGTGAACGCATGCAGCGAAGTGCTCCGCTCAAACACCCCGAGCCGCCACGTGCTCATCGCCACCACCCCCAGCACCCCGTACA
This sequence comes from Verrucomicrobiales bacterium, assembly GCA_023253495.1. Taxonomy (GTDB): domain Bacteria; phylum Verrucomicrobiota; class Verrucomicrobiia; order Verrucomicrobiales; family V1-33; genus CAJBME01. Next base: position 6,872 of record JALRGF010000323.1, on the reverse strand, counting down.
ACACCAGCAGCCCGCCCAGCCGCCACACCATCCGCCTTGACGCCGCCTCCGCCACCGACCGCGGACGGCCCCGCAGAAACAACCGCAGAAACAAAACGGTCAGCACGCGCCAGACCGGCCGCACCCGGCCGGCCGCACCGCCGGCTTCTTTTCGCGCACCCTTCATGCCGCTCGCGCTCATGACTGGAACGTGCGCGCAAAACTCGCCGCTTTCTCCTCCAGCTCCACCGCCCCGGTCATCCGCGTGAACAACCGCTCCAGCGTCTGCTCGCCATGCTCGGCCAGCAGCGCGTCCGGCGCTCCCTCCAGAATCAACCGCCCCCGGTCCATCACCACCACCCGGTCACAGACGCGCTCAACCACATCCAGCAGATGCGAACTGTACACCACCGTGCGCCCGGCCCGCGCCAGCGACTGGATCAACGCTTTGAATCCGACCGCCGCATTCGCATCCAGTCCGTCCAGCGGCTCGTCAAAAAAGATGACCGGCGGATTGTGCAGCAGCGCCGCAATAATCACCACTTTGCGGCGCATGCCCTTGCTGTAGGCCGCCAGCAGCTTGTCCGTCAAGGTGGCCATCCCCAGATCAAAAAAAGCCAGAAATTCGGCAATCCGCTCGCGCGCCGCCCCCGACGGAATCCCGTACAACGCCGCCACCATCTCCAGAAATTCCATGCCGGTCAGCGCCTCGTACAAGGCCCCGGACTCCGGCACAAACCCCACGTGGCGCTTCACCTCCAGCACCTCGCTCCGCAAATCATACCCGGCAATCACCGCCGTCCCGCCCGTCGGCGTGATCATCCCGGTCAGCATCTTCAAGGTGGTCGACTTGCCCGCCCCGTTCGGACCGAGCAGCCCGACAATCTGGCCGGCGGCAATCTCCAGGCTCAGCGCATCCACCGCCACCTGGCTGCCATAGGTTTTTGTCAGCTCCCGAACCGTGATCATAAAATAGTGAGGGCGCGCGGACAGCTTCCAATGCCGCCAGCCGCCCCCCCCGAGAATGGAAAGTGCCCGCCACCGGCGCAACCACCAACCCGCATCCGCCCCTCCCCCCGCCGCCGGCGTGGCAAACTCTTCACCTGATCACATTTTTCTTGTCGGCGGCACACGGGTAAAGGCAGGATCGTCGCGAAATCGGCCGCCCCTCATCGACCTGATTCCGACTGCCACCACCTCATCCCGTCATGAATCATCCACGATCCCCGCGCCCCTCCCGTCACCGGCACATACCAGGGAGGGCGGCGCTGAGTACGGCGCTCGCCACCCTCGGACTGCTCGCCCTCACCGCCCCGGCCTTCTCCCAGTCCCTCTTCCGGCAGGACTTCGAGGGCCTGCCCCTGGGCCCCAATGTCGACGAAACCAGCGTCCCCGGCACCAACGTCTGGACCAAAACACCACCCGCCGGCTGGACCATCGACGACTCCGGCATGGCCGCCCTCGGCAACCCGAATGAGGGCGTCACCGAATGGATCGGCTGGAGCTTCGCCAACAAGGACTGGTGGGTCGCCGTCGCCGGGGACCAGCGCCGCGGTGAGTTCACCCGCGGCACCGGCACCGTGGCCATCGCGGACCCGGACGAATGGGACGACAAAGGAAACCCGGAAGGCCTCGGCACCTTCAACAGCTTCCTCAAAACCCCCGCCATCGACATCACCGGCATCCGCGCCGGCTCGCTCGAACTCAGCTTCGACTCGTCCTTCCGCCCCGAAGGCAACCAGAAGGCCAGCGTCACGGTTTCCTACAACGGCGCGGCCGCCGTCACCGTGCTCGAATGGGTCGCCACCGCGGACAACAAAACCAACGAGCGCGTCACCGTCCCGCTCAACAATCCGGCCGGTGCGACGTCCATGGTCGTCTCCTGGGGAATGACCAATGCCGTCAACAACTGGTTCTGGGCCATTGACAACATCAGCGTTGACCGCGTCGGCCCGCTCTTCGCCGAGGACTTCAACAGCCTGCCGCTCCAGGACAGCATCCAGGAAGCCAATGCCGGCGTCGGCGTCTGGACCAACGTGCCGCCAGGCGGATGGAACATTGACAACAGCGAAATGTTCAAAGGATTCTGGGACCCGGAGCCGCCGCCGGATGACTTCCTGCTCTGGCCCGGCATGAACGAATGGAAAGGCTGGGCGTTCGCCACCATCCAGTGGTGGCCGACCGTCGACAACCAGCGCCGTTCGGAATTCACCAAGGCCACCGGCACCGTGGCCATCGCCGACCCGGATGAATGGGACGATTCCGGCGGTCCGGTCGCCGCCGGCGGCAAATTCAATTCGTTCCTCAACACCCCGAAAATCTCCCTCGCCGGCATCCCCGCCAACACTGTGCTCCTGAAATTCGACTCGTGCTGGCGGCCGGAATGCTGCGACGACGGCGACCAGTCGAACAACCAGACCGCCACCGTCGAGGTCTCGTTCGACGGCGGCCCGAAAATCAAGGTGGTCGACTGGAGCTCGAATCAGGCGGATCCGAATTACAAGGACGACAACTCGACCAACGACACCATCCTCGTGCCCGTGCCCAACCCGGCGGGAGCCAAAACCATGGAGTTGAGCTTCGGTCTGACCAATGCCGCCAACGACTGGTTCTGGGCGGTGGATAACATCGTGCTCACCGCCGGCGCCGCCACCCTGGCCAGCGTGACCCCGACTCCGGGCCGCGTCGTTTTCGAAATCGCCGACACCGGTGCCAACAAAATCAACACCGCCAGCATCGTTCTCAAAATCAACGATGTCACCGTGCCGACCACCGTGACGACTGCCGCCACTGTCATCAGCGTCACCCACCGGCCGACACCCTCGTTTCCTCCGGCCTCCACCCACACGTACCTGCTCACCGCCACCGACACGGCCGGGGCCGCGGTCAGCTTCGCCGGCAGCTTCACCACACCCACCCCGGCTCTGCCCATCGGACCGCTGCCGGGACCGGCCGGCACCGACGGCCAGTTCGGCGTACGCTATCTCTGGGGCACCACCGAACGGATCAGCGGCCTGACCCGCTCCCTTCAGGTGATCCAGTCGGCGACCGGCGACGAATACGACGGCCTGCTCTTCGACACCGCCCACAGCTTCATCAACCACGGCAGCGGCCTCGGCTACTTCGGTGGAGACGATCCGTATCCCGATGACGTCCTCGGAGCCGAGCGCTGGTCCGCCGAGGACTTCATTCAGCTCTCCAAAGGCCGGATCCGCATCACCGAACCCGGCGAATACACGTTTGGCGTCCACTCGGACGACGGCTTCGCCCTGCGCATTTTCGGGGCCGAGTTCAAGTCGTCCAGCGGAAATGGCGTCATCGACGTCGGCTCGCCCGACAGTGTGATCCACCCGTCGGACACCGGGGACAGCAATACCCGCGCGGTCGCCTTCCTGCAGGCCGGGGAGTATGACATCGAGTTCTTCTGGTGGGAACGCGGGGGCGGCGACTTCGGCGAGCTCTACGCGGCCAAGGGAAATTTCGCCAATGACGCGGACACCGACACCTGGCGGCTCATCGGCAGCGAGGAAGGACTGCCGCTGGTCGGCACGGCCACCGCCTCCCCGATCCGGATCACCGACGTCGTCAGATCCGCCGACCCCGCGTCGGTCCGCATCACGTTCACCGTCAATGCGGGCAAATCATACATCGCCCAGTACTCGTCCGACCTGAAAGCACCGTGGACGGACACCGGCGCCCCGGTCACCCCGGCCGCCGGCGCCACCACCGCCACCATCACCGTGCCATTGAGCGCCCCGCCATTCTCGACGGCCGCCCAAGCGCACTTCCGCATCAAGGAACAACCGTAAAGCGGCTCCGGGGCGCCGCGCCGTACCGGCGCGGCGCCGCCACCCGCTTGGCTGGCGCTCAACCCTCCCGCCACGCCAGCTCCCTCCAGACCCGGCCGCCCGGGTACACATGGTCGGCCAGAGATGTCGGCTTCATCGTCGCACTGGTGCCGGGGGCGAGCGGTGTCCCATACCGCCCGCCGCGCACCACACACGGGTCGACAAAATGCTCGTGCAGGTGGTCGACATATTCCGTGATCCGGCCGTCCAGCGATCCGCTGACGCAGATGTAGTCGAAGATCGAAACGTGCTGGACGTACTCACAGAGGCCGACGCCACCGGCGTGCGGGCAGACCGGCACTCCGAAGGCGGCCGCCAGCAGCAGCACGGCCACCACTTCGTTGATTCCGCCGAGCCGGCAGGCGTCGAGCTGGCAATACGCGATCGCCTGCGCCTGCATCAGTTGTTTGAAGACGACCCGGTTCTGGCAGTGCTCGCCGGTGGCCACCCCGATGCCGAGCGGCGCCAGCGCCGCCGCAATCGCCGCATGCCCGAACACGTCGTCCGGCGAGGTCGGCTCCTCGATCCACAGCGGCCGCCACGGCGCCAGACGGGTCGTCCACTCGATCGCCTCCCCGACGTCCCACCGCTGGTTGGCATCAATCATCAGGTGGCGCTGCTCCCCGATTTCTTCACGGACAATCGCCGCCCGCCGGCAATCGTCGTCACGGTCCGCCCCCACCTTGATCTTGAAATGGCTGAATCCTTCCGCCACCGCCTCGCGGCAGAGCCGCCGGATCTTGGCATCGGAATACCCGAGCCAGCCGGCCGACGTGGTGTACGCCGGATAGCCGTCGCGACGCATCGCCGCTTCCCGCAGACCGCGCGTCGGCTCAAGCGCCTCCAATAACGCGCGCGCCCGGTCCGGCGTGAGCGCATCCGTCAGATACCGCCAGTCCACCAGTTCGACAATCCGCTCCGGGCTCAGATCGGTCAGCAGCTTCCACAGCGGCTTGCCTTCGAGTTTAGCCCAGAGGTCCCACAGCGCATTGACGACCGCCGCCGTGGCCAGGTGGATCACTCCTTTTTCCGGCCCGATCCAGCGGAGCTGCGAATCACCGGTCAGATGTTTCCAGAACGCTCCCGGGGCCTCCGTGAAGGCGGCCACCGGCTGCCCGACCACCAGCGGCCGCAACGCCTCGATCGCCACCGCCACCACATCGTTGCCGCGTCCGATCGTGAAGGTCAATCCATGCCCCTCCACGCCGTCCGCCCGATCCGTCGTCAACACCACATACGCCGCCGAATAATCCGGATCGGGATTCATGGCGTCCGATCCATCAAGCGAAAGCGAGGTTGGAAACCGCACGTCCAGAACGCGCAGGCCGGTGATGGTGCCGTGATGAGCCATGGAATGAAATGCCCGCCATCATGCCCGCTCCCCGCGCCGCTGTCGCCCGGTTTTCGCCCCGCCCCGCCCCATCACCAGTCCCGCTCGCCCGCCGCCTCTTTCCAGCGTTTCACAGGTGGCACGCGCCCGGAATCACGGCAGTTTCACTCCCCATGCGCCGTCGATCCCTGCTGCGCCTCGCCGCCTCGACCAGCCTGGCCTCCGCCGGTCTGGCCCGCATCGCCGCGTCCGCCACCGCCGGACCGGACGCCCAATCGGAACCCGCCGCCACTGCACCGGCCGCCACGGAACCGGCACCCCCCGAATCCGCCGCCCCGCAAATCGTCGACACCCACACCCATTTTTACGACCCGGGTCGGCCGCAAGGCGTGCCGTGGCCTGAACCGGGGTCATGGCTGCACCGCCGCGTCCAGCCCGACGACTGGGCCGCCCTCGCCCGCCCCCACGGCATCACCCATACGGTGGTCGTGGAGGCCAGCGACTGGATCGAGGACAACCAATGGCTGCTCGACCTCGCCGACAGCGACCGCCGGATCGTCGGCGTGGTCGGCAACCTCGACCCGATGGCACCGGAATTCGCCTCGCGCCTCCAACGCTTTGCCGCCCACCCGATCTTCCGCGGCATTCGCAACCGCCGGCCGAATGCGGAACTGCGCACGCTCGTCGACCAACCCGCCTTCCGCACCGCCCTGCGCCAGCTCGCCGAAGCCGGGCTCTCGCTCGATGTCAACATCGGCCCGCCCGATGACCTCGTGGCCGTGGCCCGTCTCGCCGCCACCCTGCCGGACCTCCGCCTGATCCTCGACCACGTCGCCGGAGCCGGTGACCCGCGCCGGCTGTCGGACACCTGGAAATCCGGCCTGCGCGCCGCCGCCGCCCACCCCGGCGTCTTCTGCAAAGTGAGCGGCCTGGTTGAACAAACCGACCACCCGCACGGCGAGGCCCCCCGCGATCCGGAATTCTATTTCCCGACCCTCCATCACGTCTGGGAATGCTTCGGCGAGGACCGCGTGATCTTCGGCAGCAACTGGCCGGTCAGCGACAAAGGAGCCCCATTCGAAACCGTCTTCCGCGTCGCCCAATCCTTCATCTCCACCAAGGGCACCACGGCCACCGGGAAATTCTTCCTCGATAATTCCAAAGCCGCTTACCGCTGGCTGGTCCGCTGAGAAGCCGCCTGCCCGTGGTGCCCGCCCGCCGGGGAGGCACTCGCGCCCGTAACGCCCGCCCGTCGGTCGTGCCGCCCGCCCGTTGCGCCGCCCGCACCGCCCGCCATGGTACCCCGGCATGAGGCTCTCGATGATCGTCAATCCTTTCACGGAAAGGAATCTTCAGTTGGCCGCCCAGGTCGGGGTCACCGACATCGTGCTCACTTTTCCCGGTCTCGACCGCGCCGCGTTCCGCCACGCCCGCCGCATGGTCGAGGACCAGGGGATGCGCCTGACCCACCTCGAACGCAAGGTGCCCCACCTCAAAATGGTCCACCGCCTGCCCGGCTGGGAACAGCAGACCGAAGACTTCAAATCCCTCATCCGCCTCATGGCCGATGAGGAGATGTCCGTGCTCTGCTACAACTGGATGCCCGACGAAGACTGGCAACGGACCAGCAGCACCGTGAACGCCCGCGGCGGCTCCCGCGTCACCGAATTCAATGTGGCCGAGGTCGGTCGCAACGTGACCGACGCCGAAGGCCG
>JALRGF010000077.1 GCA_023253495.1 Verrucomicrobiales bacterium | reverse complement strand
ATGATGTGCTCGGCCCGCTCCTTCGGGTCGGCGAGCAGTTCGGCCGCCAGGGCATCGTCCTCCTCCGGGGTGGTTCCGCGCCGGCGGGTGCCGGCGATCGGGCGGATGTCGACCCGGCCGTTCAGGCAGCGGACGTGCACTTCGGGCGAGCTGCCGACGAGCGCGTACCCTTCCGGGTACAGCAGGCAGAACATGTAGGGCGAGGGATTGACGTGCCGGAGCGCGCGAAACAGATCCACCGGATCGCCAGTGAACGGCGTGGCAAACCGCTGCGACGGCACGAACTGGAAAATGTCCCCGGCCTTGATGTACTCCTTCCCGGCCCGCACCGCCGCTTCAAAGTCGTCGCGGGTCCGGTTGCTCACCGCCACCGGTGCGGCTGATGACGCTGCGGCCTCGGCCGGCAGCAGCCGGAACTGCATCGGGGCCTCCAGCTGGGCGATCAAGCCGGCGACTGTTTCCCGCCCGGCCGCGTAGGCGGCGTCGGCATCGGCATGGTCCTCGAGAAAGATGTTGGCCACCACCTGCATGACGCGGTGCCGGTGGTCGAAAATGACCAGGGTATCGGCGATCATGTACGCCATTTCCGGCAGGCCGAGGTCGTCCGGCGGCGGCGGCGGCACCGTGGGCTCGAACCAGCGCACGGCATCATACGCGAGAAATCCCACCGCCCCGCCCCGGAAAACCGGCAGCCGCGGCTCCGGCGCCGGTCGGAACCGCGCCATATACCGCTCAAGCTCCCGCAACGGGTCGTCGGCCGCCGGAAATTCCCGGGTCCGCCCGCTTTCGCTCACCCGGCACCGGTGCCCGCGCGCCTCGAAGACCGCTCGCGGATCGGCGCCGAGAAACGAATAGCGCCCGGAAACCTGGCTGTTTTCAGCGGACTCCAGCAGAAAGGCATGCGTGCCGGGCCGTGCGATCTTCCGGAATGCCGCGAGGGGTGTCTCATAGTCCGCCGCCAGCTCCGCCCAGACCGCCACCAGGTTGTGCCGGGCGGCCAATGAGCGGAAATCCTCAGGAGACGGGTGGAGCTGCATGGAATGAAAGAAAACGCAAAACCGGGGTCGGACGGCCCGGGACCGGACCCGGCCACCACCCGCCCCGCCATGTAACGTCACATCCCGCACCAGAGCAAGGGGCTCTCGCCGCCCCGACCGTCTCGCCACCCCGCGCACCGGAAACACCCCTCCAGCGCCCTGTTGTGTGAGGTCAGCAAACGCCCGCCCCCAACCCCCGAAATCCTCTTGCAGCCGGGCCTGCTCCGGCGTATGGCCATTATTCCGGTGTGCGACCTCAGCCGCCACCCGGCCGATGCGCGATTAGCTCAGTGGTAGAGCGCTTGCTTCACACGCAAGAAGTCGCAGGTTCGAACCCTGCATCGCGCACCATGAAAATCAACGAGTTGTGACTCTCGTCCGATTACGAAGAATTTCAGCTTGGACACTTCTTGGACACTTCTTGGACACTTTTTTGGTTCCAGTTTGTCCGCTGGTGAACGCTTTTGAGCCCACAAAGCGCGCGGTAATGCGTTTCCGGGCCACTGTTCTGATCGGCTTTCAGGCGCCAGCGGCTGGCCTTCTCGCTGCTGCCCTGCGGCCTCCTGACCGCTGAAAACACCATGCCGCGCCAGGCGCGGTGCCGCCATCCGATGTCCCGGTCCCAAGGCCGGCCGATCAGGCCGCGGCCCGTCCCGCCCTTCCTGGAGCCGGGACGGTCACGTTTCCATCATGGTTCGGCCAAATCAGGACTCGTCCTACTTGTCGCGCCTATTGTTCTGCTGTTCTCTTTTGCTCTATTCCGCGCCCCCTTTTTACGTCTCCATGCCCGCCCGCCGAAAAACCTCCCCTACGACCGCTAAAGACCCCAGCACCGCCACCATCGGCTTCGAGGCGAAGCTCTGGCTCGCCGCCAACAGCCGTAGCGCAGCGGAGGCGGCCGAAGGCAACCGGAGCAACAACATGGACGCGGCGGAATACAAGCACGTCGTCCTCGGGCTGATCTTTCTCAAATACATCTCCGACACCTTCGAGGAGCACCGCGCCAAGCTCCTCGCCGGCCAGGGCGACTACGCCGGGGCCGACCCCGAAGACCCGGACGAGCCGAGCGGAGCGAGACAGACTGCCGCAGGCAGCCCGAAGGGTGAGCGCGGAGGCGCGAATCAATACAAGGCCGCGTCCTCATTCCACCCACACTCCGCAGCCGCCCCTCACCAGCTAGACGCGGTTGCTGACGGGCTTACCGACGGGCGAACGCCGGGCGGCGATTCCTTCCGACGGGTCGCGGGTCTATGCGCTCGCGTTCCATCCGTCGGAAAACTGGATCGCCCTCACCGGCGGCGACGGCCGGATCCGGTGCCATGATCCATCCGACGGAATGTTGATCCGCAGCTTCCCGGCGGTGCCGGTTCAGGGCCCTCGAGGTGCTGGGGCGGTTCTTCAGGCGATCACTCGTCCGCCATCGGTACCACGGCGTGGGTGTCTTTGATGGTTTTGCTCAGGCTGGTGGTCCGGTGGGCAGAAGCTGTTTCAGCAGATCGGCCAAGGTGATGCTGGCGAAGCTGGTGGCGATGTCGCTCATGGCGTAGGGCAGGATGAGTTGGTCGCCGTGCACCAGTGAGCCGCAGCTGTAGACGACGTTTGGCACGTAGCCTTCGCGCTCACTGCCTTCCGCGCAGAGAAGCGGTTGCTCCAGTCGACCGAGGACGCGGGTGGGATCGGCGAGGTCGAGCAGGACGGCTCCGATGCAGTAGGTGCGCATGGGGCCCACGCCATGGGTGATGATCAGCCAGCCGGCGGAGGTTTCGATGGGGGAGCCGCAGTTGCCGATTTTCACCGACTCCCAGGGCTGGGCCGGTCTCAGGATGAGGTGGGGGTCACTCCAGTAGTGAAGGTTGTCGGAAAACATGACGAAGAGGTTTTCGTCGTCCTGCCGGGAGAGCATGACGAAGTGGCCGTTGATGCGGCGCGGGAAGAGCGCCATGCCCTTGTTCTGGACTGCGCTGCCGTTGAGAGTGAGGACGCGGAAGTGGAGGAAATCCACTGTCTCAAGGAACTGCGGGAGCACGGCCCTTCCGTTGTACGCTGTGTAAGTGGCGTAATAGGTGACGCTGCCATCGTCCTCGACGAACCGGACGAAGCGGGCGTCCTCTATACCGTTGCTTTCGTTCCCGCTGACTGGAAAGATGATGCGTTCGCTGAGGGCAAGGTTTGCGGGGAAGCGCACCTCGTAATTCGAGTCCGCCAGCCACTGGATGCTATCGAGGGTGCGGCGGGCGTCGTGGGTGAGCGGCCGGCCGTCGCGCCGGACGCGGGCGACGCTGGCGGACAGGTCACTGCGGGTGAACGTGTCTTCCAGCGCTTCCATCACGGCGGATGCCCAGGGGGTGTCGAATCCCATCTCGTGGAGCTTGATGATGAATCGCTTCCGGTGGTAAACGGGGTTGGGGACGACCTCGGGCAGGCTGACGAAGCGGGAGACCGGAGTCAGGCTGAGGTGACCGTCCGGCGAAATGAGGCCGTCGCGGAACTCGATTGAGGAGATGTGCCCTTCCCCGGTGGCGCGCAGGCTCAGGATGAAGCGCAGGCCGCCGGAGGGCACGCCCGACTGGTCGGGATGTGGGATGATCGAGGGGTTGAAGAGCGCGGCCGCCTCGAGGGCGTATTCGCCCGAAAAAAGCGCGCCGATGAGCAGTTCGCGGGCGCGGCTGAGCGGACGGTGCGTGAAAACCTCGGACTGTACGCGGTTGAAGTGCTGGAGGAGGACCCTCTCGACATCATGATGGCGGTTGTCGAAGTCCATGTGGACGGCGTGCAGCTCGGCTTCGACCTCCTCTTCGGTCAGGATTAGAGCGCGGCCGATGATGGTGGAGCGGTGATGAGCGTTCGAGGGGATGAAGGCCCTGATGATGACTCTGGTGTTGTCTGGCTGCAGGCAGATGTCATGACGGTGAAGGGGGAGCGGGCTCATGTGAGGCAGGTCGGATGGGTGTGCTCCGCGTCGATCATCTCGGCGAGCGCCAGGTGGAAGGCCAGGGTGGATTCGGCACCCTGGTTGGCGTTGACCCGGTCTGGGTGCAGGCCGTCACCGCAGCCTCCCGACAAAGGATCATAGATGGGCAGACCCAGGTCGTTGCGGCCGAGGAACCACTCGAAGGCGCGGCGCGCCTCGCGGGACCAGACGGCGTCCCCGGTGATGCGGCAGGCGTAGAGGCTGGCGGATACCATGGCCTGAGCCTCCACCGGTTGCTGGTCGAAGTCGGCCCTCGCTCCGTCGCGGGAATAAAACCCGTTGCTTCCGATGGGGCGGAAGCAGCCGCTCTGGGTTTTCTGGATTGAAGCAAGCCAGCGCAGCGAGGTGAGGCCGGCGTGTACGGCGTCGGCGCGGCCCATGGCGTGACCGCTCTGGAGCAGGGCCTGGGAGAAGCGGGCGTTTTCGTAGGTGGCGCTGGTCTCGAACCACGGCCAGTCGGTGGTGGCGCATTCTTTCCAGAGTCGAAGGAGCTCATTGACCAGCGTTTTCCGGGTGTTCAGAGCGCGGTCATCGTCGGGGTATTCGCGGAGGTATTCGTGCAGTCCGAGCAGTGTGAAGGCCCAGGCGCGTGGCGAGCTGAAGTGTGGGACGCTGTCCAGAGCGGCATCGAGGAGGTGGGTCGCGAGACGTTTCTGGCCGGGGTAGTGGCAACGGGCCGCACCGACGCCCAGTGCCCAGAGCGCGCGACCGTGGCTGTCCTCGCTGCCGCAGTCTTCGAGCCAGCGGCGGTCGAACCCGAGGAAGTTGCGGAACCGCCCGGACCCGCGGTCGAGTGCCGCGTTGAGGAAGGCGAGATACGAGGACGAGAGGGCATGGAGGATTTCGCCGGAAGCGGATCCACCGAGGCCTTCGAGCAGCGTGCACAGAAGGAAAGCGCGCGCGTTGTCGTCGGTGCAGTAGCCGTGATGGAAATCGGGCACGGTATGGAGCGCGTGCTGAAAAATACCGGTGCCATCGGTCATGCGCTTGACGTGATCGAGTTTCCGCTCTGGCGGATCGTAGGACCGTGTCGAGGCGGTCCATTCTCCGAATGCCGTGCGGGGCGGGTGGCGGTTTTCGGTGACGACGGCGGCGAAGCATTCGAGGTAGCTGCGGGCCACGGTCGGCCAGATCATGGTTTGTCCGTGTTTCCAGGCAGTGGCTCGGATGCGTTCGAGTTCGTCCGGATGGTCGAGCCAGTGGTGCACGGCGCGGGCGATGGCGGCTGGATCGGCGACGGGAACGAGTGTTCCGCGTCCCTCGGCGAGCAGTTCCCGGGCGTGCCAGTAGGGTGTGGAGATGACGGCTTTGCCGGAGCCGAAGACCTGGGCCAGGGTGCCGGAGGTGATCTGGTTCAAGCCCAGATAGGGGGTGATGTAGATGTCCGAGCAGCGGATGAATTCCATCAGGTCGGCGGGTTCGACGAACTGGTTGTAGAAGATGACGTGGTCTTTGACTCCGCGTTCCTCGGCGAGCCACTCGAGTCCGATGCGGTAGCGCTCCCCTTCACGGGCCAGGAGCTGCGGGTGGGTGGCACCGAGGATGATATAGACGACCTCCGGGTGGGTGGCGACGATCGCGGGCAGCGCCTCGATCACATGTTCGATGCCCTTACCCGGCCCCAGCAGGCCGAAAGTCAGCAGAACGGTGCGGCCGTCGACGCCCAACTGCTCCTTGGCCTCGCTCGAACGATGGGGCGGAACATCCGGTATCCCATGCGGAATGGCGAGGATCTGCTCACGCGGCGCGGCGTAAACCCGTTGGAGGATCTCGGCTCCCTTGTCGGCCATCACCACCAGGCGGGCGCTGTGCCGCACCAGTTCGTTCATCACCCTTCGCTGGCCTTCGTTCGGGTCTTCCAGAACGGTGTGGAGGGTCGTGACAACCGGCATGCGGACTTCCTTCAGCAAGGCGAGGAGGTGGCTCCCCGACGGGCCGCCATAGATGCCGAACTCGTGCTGCACGCAAAGCACGTCGGCATTGTTGAAGTTGAGCCAGTCGGCTGCGCGGCGGTAGGAATGAATGTCGCGCTCCATCAACTCGAAGCGGACCCGCGGGGGATATCTGTACCGATCAGGGCGGTCGTTGACCGCGCCGGCGTAGCAGTCGGCGCGGGGTGCCGCGGCGCTCACGGCTTCACAGAGGTCCCGGGTGAAGGTGGCAATCCCGCACCGTCTCGGCACATAGTCCCCCAGAAAAGCGATGCGCTGCGGGGGTCGGGGGCGGGTCACTTGGTGGGCCCCTGGTTCAATAACATGCCTTTAGTATCTCCGGGACCGACCCTTCCACAACCCCCATTTGCCACGATCACCCGGGACCGCCGCAGTGGCTTTGGCTCGACGCCACCGGCCACCGCCCCTTCGTCGAGGGAACCGCCGGCTCGTGTTTTGAATGATGGCCGGCGTCAGGGGCCTCTGGTGGTGGCGGCCGGGGCGTTGCTTGTCGTGTGGTTCGTGCCCTTCACGAGCCTCTGGCTGGCGCTTGATTTCCGCTGGAAGCGGTCGACCCGCGGACGTGTGGTGGCGGAGGTGCGATCGGGTGCTCGACAACCATTCCGTTTGAAAGGAATTTGCTTTCGTGGGTCGGCGTTGGGGAAGGGGCGTGGGCCATGGGCTGCGAGGGGTCCAGTGGGTGGAGACGCTGTCTCCCGGGAAAACCGCCTGTGGATCATGCTCGTCAGAGGGGATCCACTCACGGATGGCGGGCCATGGCGGGTCGATGGGCTCGAAAGTATCGAGGTGGAATGGGGGATCGGGCGGTGGGGGATGTTGACAAGGCCCTCCCAGAGCCCGTGGAGACGGAGGAAGAGTTCGACTGAGGTGAGTGAGCAGGTGGCGGCGTTTTCGGAAGATCGGGCGAAGGATTTTCGGGATGGTGAAGACGAATTGACGGTGGGGAACGGGCAGGCAGACGTGGTGGGCGAACCAACGGGTGGACTGGAGAGTCCGGCGCTGGTGGCCGGCGGGACAGAGGTGGCGGGCTTTGCCGCTGAAGGCGAGCAGGTGCTGGTGACCGCAGCTGGTGCAGACGAGGCGGGTGAAGCCGGCGGCAAGGTCCCCGCAACGGCTGAAGGCCTGGACGGCGACGACGGATTCCGGACGGAGCGGGCCCATGGTGGGGCGGAATGGCTTTCGTAAAGGGGGAGGAAATCGTCCCAGGCCCGGTGGACGATGTGCCATAGGAGCGAGGCGCGGGGGCGTCGCGGGTGGTAGATGGCGGGGGAAGACGCCACCTCTCAAATGTGCTCACCAGAACATATGAGTCAAATAAAGCAATGAGACACCCCTGAGACCGCTATCGGCGAGGACGCAAAGTGGCAAGTGGACATCGTCGTCCGCCACACACCTGGGACGGCGAGAACCGGCTGGTGAAGATGGTGAGCGTCGCCTGGACGCAACCGGCGGGCGGATACCTCGCCAATGCCACTTTCCCCGCCGTCACACTGGAATTCGCGTACGACGGCCTCTCCCGCCGCGTCCCGAAAAAGACAATCAAGAATGGCACGGCCGAAATGGAGGGGTATCTTTACGATGGCTGGAACGTCGTCATGATCTCGAACCTCGATGCTGGCAACGGCGCGCACCTCGCCCGGAAATGGTCGTGCGTCTGGCGGTCGGACATCGGGAGCCGGCTGTACGCCCGAGGCTCCTTGCAGGCGGCGGGCGGGGTGGGTGGCTTGGCGTGGCCAGAGCCGGTAGTGGCGAGGATTGAGCCCGCGGTGCAGACCGGATCGCTTGCGACTGGCTCCTCCTCTAAGTTTTGGCCTTGCGGTCATTTGAATAGTCACTCGTTTTGGTTTGGGGAACCTCTCGAGGCACTTGAAGCCCTGTAAAAGCCCGGGTTTTGCGAACGACGTAATACTCGCTGGCGGTACGGATGTCGCGGTGGCCGAGGAGGTCGGCGGCGGCGTGGATGCCGGCGTGCTGGGCGATCAGGCTGCCGTACTCCTTGCGGAGGGTGTGGAGCGGATGGTGTTCACCGGGGAGGAACTTCTCGCGGAGCCAGGCAGCGGCCTTGTCGAAGACCCGCCCGCAGCGATAGGCGCGGTGGGTGGCGCCTGGTTTCGCCTGGTTGTCGCACTCGCTTACGTACAGGCTGGTCGCGGCTTTCCTCCAAGGCTCCAAGGTCGCTGTCAGGTCTTCCGGCAGGTCGACCTGCCGGGTGCTGCCCACCCCCTTGACGCT
>JALRGF010000010.1 GCA_023253495.1 Verrucomicrobiales bacterium | reverse complement strand
TCGCGCCCTGGGACGGCGGCGGATACGTGGTGGTCGATGTGCCCGAAGCCGTCTGGTCAAACCTCGGGCTGACCTACCTCGCCCACACCCACATCGACACGATCTGGACCAACCAAAAGGTCGGGCTCGAGCCGGTCGAGTGGAGCCGGCGCGCCGACGGCTCGCTGGCCGCCGGGCGGCGACTGCCCAACGGAATCGTCTTTGGCGCGCGCGCGGTGCCGCGGTCCGGCCACGTCGAGTTCCGCTGGTGGGTGCGCAACGGGACCGGCGCGCCGCTGACCGGCCTGCGCGCCCAGGTGTGCGCCATGCTCGGGCGGGCCGCCGGTTTTTCGGCGCAGAGCGACGACAACAAGGTGCTCGACCCGCCCTTCGCCGCGGCGCGCGACACCACGGGCACACGCTGGGTGATCACGGCGTGGGAACCGCTCGACCGGGCCTGGCAGAACCCTCCCGTGCCGTGCCTGCATGCGGATCCCGCACTGCCCGACTGCCCGCCCGGGGAAACGCGCTCGTCCCGCGGCTGGCTCTGGTTTTACGAGGGCGCCGACCTGCCGGGCGAGCTGGCGCGGCTCAAATCGGTGTTTTTGAAAAAATTTGCGGCGCCCGAGCCGGCACTCGCGCCGGTGCCGGACAAGCTCGTGGTGCTCACCTTCGACGACTCGTGCGCCTCCCACGCCACGGTGGTCGCCCCGCTGCTCAAAAAGCTCGGCTTCGGCGCGACTTTTTTCATCACCGAGGGGTTCTCGTTCCTGACCGACAAGAATGCGTACATGACCTGGGAGCAGATCGCCGGACTGCACCGCGACGGGTTTGAAATCGGCAACCACACCCGCAGCCACCTGGGCCTCAATGCCACCTCGCTCAACCGCCTGCGCGGCGAACTCGACCACATCAACGCCCGCTGCGCCGAACACGGCATCCCCAAACCGGTCAGCTTCGCCTACCCCGGCAATGCCATCCATCCCGCCGCGCTCGACATCCTCCGCGACGCCGGCATCACCTGGGCCCGCCGCGGCGCGCAGCCGGAATTCGCCTACGAATCAGGCCGCGGCGTGGCCTACGACCCGCGCCAGGACGACCCCAGGCTCATCCCCACCGCCGGTGACGCCCGGCCCGACTGGTCGCTGGAAAACCTCCAGCAGGCGGTCGCCGGTGCCCGGGACGGACGCATCGCCGTCCTTCAGTTCCACGGCGCCCCCGACCTCGAACACCCGTGGGTCCACACCCCGCCCGAACGCTTCGCCGAATACATGACCTGGCTCAAGGACAACGGCTACCACGCCATCGCCCTGCGCGACCTCGCCCGGTTCATCGATCCCGCCGATGCGCCGCTCGAACCGATGGCCGCCATCGAGCGCCGCCAGGCCGCCCTCTCCGGGCAGTGAACTGAATGGAGGATCAGCGGATGAAGTCGGAAGGTTCGCTCGCACCAACACACTTGCCGTCCGAGACCTCGGCCACGAATTCCAGATAAGCGCGGGCGGCGAGCCGAAATCGGCTGGGCCGGTGATACCGGGCCACCATGGCGGCGGCCATGGCCTCGCGCCTGACTGCATTCATCCTTCGCAAGGTGAGAACATACTCTTGGTCGCCGGACCGCCGGGCCATTTCCGCCGCGAGTGCGTGTATCGTTTTCAGGGTGCTGCAGGTCGCCTCGCCTTGCGTTAAAATGGGGTCATTCCCGGCCCTCGACCGGCTCACTTGGCGGGCTTGGGGCCGCTGAATCGAAAGAGATCGATATCGCCAATGCTGCCGGACGGGCCTTCGGAGTCCATCACCACGGTGAAGGTCTGGAGTCCCCTTTTGAGGTCGATACCGGGGTGGCGGATGGTTTTGAGGATCGCCCACCCTCCGGTATCCGGGATGGTAATGGGGCCGGTGACGTCGACGCCGTCGGCCTCGATGTGGAAGGCGCCGCCTGCTTTGTTCGAGGCCACCGGGATTTCGAGGTCGTAGGTGCCGGATTCCGCCACCTCGACCGTGTACAC
>JALRGF010000007.1 GCA_023253495.1 Verrucomicrobiales bacterium | reverse complement strand
CCGCGCCCTGGTACCAAGTGAGGGTGACCGGACCGCGCGCGCCGCGGGCGGCATACGTGTATTTCGCCCACATGGAGGCGGGCGCGATTTCTGCGTGTGGCGGCGGGCCGCCGGCCTCGATGGTCCGTGGGGCGTCAAGGTCGAGCGCCCAGAACGGCAAGTCGTTCCAGTGGCTGCCGAGGTCGGACATGGTCCCGTTGCCGAAGTCCCACCAGCGGTACCATTTCGGTCCGGGAAAATAGATGTCGTGGTACGGCCGCATCGGGGCGGGACCAATCCAGAGATCCCAGTCGAGGTGCGGCGGGACCGGCATGCTGCCGGCCGGCCGTTCCTGGCTGGATACGATGTCGCCGTTCCGCTGCGCCTCCTCCGGCGACTGCCACCCCCAGGCACGTCCGACCCAGACGTGCACCTCGCTGACCGCACCGATGGCACCGGCCTGGATGAGTTCGACCACGCGGCGGTAATTGTTGCCGGCGTGGATCTGGGTGCCGTGCTGGGTGGCCACCTTGGCGGTGGCGGCGGCCTCGGTGATGAGGCGCGCCTCGTAGACGTCGCGGCTGAGCGGCTTTTCCGAATAAACGTGTTTGCCGAGCCGAAGTGCCGGCAGGGTGGCGAAGGCGTGGGTGTGTTCAGTGGTGCTGACGACCACGGCGTCGATGTCATCGGATTTCCCGAAAACCTCGCGCAGGTCACGGAAGGTCCGGGCCGCGGGGAACCTCTGGGCCGCGGCCTGAAGGGCCTCGGCATTCACGTCACACAACGCCACGATGTCCTCGGTGGCGGCGACCTCGGCCATGTTGCCGCCGCCGCGTCCGCCGGTGCCGATGATGGCCACGCCGAGGCGGTTGTTCGGTGAGGCGCAGCGGGTGATGGCGGGGAAGCCGAGGGACCCGGCCCCCGCGGCGGTGGCCTGCAGAAAGGTCCGGCGGGAGAATGGGCGAAGGACAGTGGATTTCATGATGGGCCGGATCTTGGCGGAAAACGCGCGGCCCGGCCAGCCTTGAATGACCCGGGCTCCCCTCGATCCCCGCCTAGGCAATTACCGGGGGCGGCACGCCACGCCAGCGGCTCCAGTTACCGCAGTTTTTCCAGCCACCGGGCCTTTTCCGCGTCCGGCCAGTCGGCGGTGTCCACGGCGGCACGGGCGGCCGCGGCATCGAGTTTGCGCCATGAGTTCAGAGTGGATTCAAGAGAGTCAGCGCGGGCGCGCTCATCTCCGACGGTGGCGGCCCACGCGAAGGCGGTGGCAGGATCGGAGCCGGCGATGCGATTCACCAGGGCGCTGACCGCCTGATCGCGCGGTTTGCCGGCGGGCAGGGTGCCGATCCACTCGCTGGCGGCGGGAGCGTCATACTGAACCCATTGCTGGGCCAGTGAACTGGACGCGGCGGCGCGGGCGTCGTCCTGCGGCAGCCCGGCCACCCAGGCGGCGGCCTTCGATTGGTCCTCGGCAAAGTAGGCGACGGCGATGGTACTGGCGGCATTGATGAACGAATCCGCGGGTTTTTCGCCGGCGGGCAGCGCTTTGACCAGTTCCCCATATTGGCTCGCCGCTGCCACTGGTTCGTTCTGGGCGCCCATGTTCAGAGCTGAGCCCAGAGCGCTCTCGCGGTCGCGCCCGGTCAGGCCGCGGGCCCAGCCGAGGGCCGCTTCGAAGTCGTTGGCAGCCCACGCGCCGCCCACGCGGGCCAGGCTTTCCTCGCGACTTGAGCCGGCGGGCAGCTCGAGCGCGGTCCGCGCGGCGGCCGCCGGATCCTGAGCGGCCATGCGTTGAAACACCTCTGGCAGCGCGGCCAGACGCGTCGCCTCATCCTCCAGTCCCCGCGCCCATTCCAAGGCTTTCTGCGGCGACGACTGATCCGCCATGGCCCCGGCAAGATTGGCCCAGAGCGGGTGTCCCGGATCGTCGATCGGATTCTCTTTCAGGTAAGCGACTGCCTCATCGGGATGGCGGTAAGCCAGAGTCTCGACCATGGTGGCGTTGAGCCGCTGGCGTTCGTTTTCGGGCAGAGAAGCGGCAAATTCCTTGGCGCTCGCCGGATCGTTCCAGGCCCAGGAGCGGACCAGATTCTGCAGGGCAATGTCGCGGGCCGAGCCTGGAGGCAGTTTGTCCACCATGGCGGCGGCGCGATCAGGGGCCATCCAATTGATTTGGCCGACCGCCGCCACGATCATCTGTTGTTGTTCGACCGGGTCGGTCCGGGAAAGTACCCAGGCGCTCGCGGCTTCGGGGTCGGTCTGCGTCCATCGGGCCACCAGTTCCTTCTGCATGGGCAACTGCTGGTGCCGGGGCAGGTCCGCCACCATCTCCAGAGCCAATTGCGGCGAGCGCGTTCCCATTTGCCCGAACAGCCCGCGCATGGCTTCCAAGCGCAATCCGGGTTCGGGCAACCCCTTGACCCACGCCATGGCCACCTGCGGATCCTGCTTACCCCAGCGGAGCGCCACGGCGCGAATCGCCTGGCGCCGGAGGCCCGGGTCCTTGAGTTCGGCCAGACCGGCGGCCGCCCCGGCCGGATCGCGGTTGGCCCACGTCATAAAGACTAGAAAAGGCGCTTCGGCCCTCAGGGAAGACGGCATGTCTTCGCTCATCCGCAAGGCCTGGCGCGGGTCGGTCTGAGCGACCGCATCCAAGACATGTTGCAGTGCCTGAGCCTGGATCATGGGAGACGCCAACCCCTTCGCCTCGGACAAGGCGCGCTTCGGATCCATGGCGGCGAGCACAGCAAAGACCGAAGCGGCCTCGTGCGGCTCCACGCCCTGACGGTGGGCGGTTTTGGCCCACGCGATGGCCGCCTCCGGCGCCACCTCCACCCACCTTTCCAACGCGGCCTTCTTGGCCTCGGCCCAGCCGGGGTCGTTCCGCCAGATGCCCGCCATGGCGCTGACGATCTTGGCCAGTTCCCCCGGCGGAGCCTCAAGGAGTTGCGTGAGGAGGCGCCGCTTTGATTCCACCGGTTTCGCACGATCAAAACCAGCCAGCAGCGCCTCCACCAACGGCCCGCCGGGTAGGGGCGCAGCCCCACCAAGGACGGCGGACGCCGGATCGGCCACGGAAGCGGAAGGCCAGAGGCCGGGTGGAGGCGGCACCACCACCGTGCCTGGTGCTGGTGAACTGCCCGTCCTCGTCCGGGCCACGCGGGAGCCGGCTCCATAACCGACCGCCACTCCGACAACAAGAACCAAGGGCAGGGTGACAGCGGGTTTCATAGGGGAAATGGAGAAATGGGGGAACGCGGAATCCCCGCGAGACGGCCGGCGCGGGTCGAACCGAACCCGCACCCCGATACCGCCGCACCCAACGGTGTCCAGAGACCGGAAAAAGTCAAGGTTCGGGTTGGTATCGTGGCGGCCTTGCTGCCTGATTTGCCAAGGGTTGCGAGGAGGGTATGGGTAGATGATTGAGGAGGTCGTGAAACGCGCCCGGAAGAGCTGTGGGAGAGCAA
>JALRGF010000644.1 GCA_023253495.1 Verrucomicrobiales bacterium | reverse complement strand
GGTGAAGGTGACGCTGGATTCGACGCGGCCGATTGAGGCGTCGATGGAATCGATCGTGCACACGCTTTTCGAGGCGGTGGTACTGGTGATTCTGGTGGTATTTCTGTTTCTGCAGAGTTTCCGGGCGACGCTCATTCCGATGCTGACGGTGCCGGTGGCGTTGCTGGGCACGTTCATGGTGTTTCCGCTGCTCGGGTTTTCGGTGAACACGCTGACGCTTTTCGGGCTGGTGCTGGCCATCGGTATTGTGGTGGATGATGCCATTGTGGTGGTGGAGGCGGTGATGCATCATCTCGAGCACGGGAGCACGCCGGTGGAGGCGACGCAACGGGCGATGAAGGAGGTGTCGGGGCCGGTGGTGGCGATCGCGCTGATTCTGTGCGCGGTCTTTGTGCCGGTGGCATTTCTGCCCGGTCTGACCGGCACGCTCTACCAGCAGTTTGCCATCACTATTGCGGCCTCGGTGGTTTTTTCGGCGATCAACGCGTTGACGCTGAGCCCGGCGCTGTGCGCGCTGCTGCTCCGTCCACCGTCGCCGCGGCGCGGACCGCTCGGGATGTTTTTCGGGGCTTTCAACCGGATGTTTGATGCGGTGACGGCTCGTTACACCGGGGTGGCCGGCTTTCTGGTCCGGCGGTCGGCGCGGACCATGCTGATTCTGGTGGCGGCGGTGGCCGGGGTGGTCGGGCTCGGGCGGATCGTTCCGGGCGGTTTTATTCCGGACGAGGACAAAGGGTATTTTTTCATTTCCGCGGAGCTGCCCGATGCGGCCTCGTTGCAGCGGTCGAAGGCGGTGGGGC
The DNA here is from genome assembly GCA_023253495.1 of Verrucomicrobiales bacterium. Taxonomy (GTDB): domain Bacteria; phylum Verrucomicrobiota; class Verrucomicrobiia; order Verrucomicrobiales; family V1-33; genus CAJBME01. Next base: position 11,481 of record JALRGF010000644.1, on the reverse strand, counting down.
GTCAGATCGAGGCGGTGCTGGCCGGCACCGAGGGGGTGGAGTCCTATGTCGGGATTGCCGGGTTCAGTATTCTGTCGAATGTGGCGTCTTCCAACGCGATGACCTTCTTTGTCAGCTTGAAGGACTGGTCGGAGCGGACCACGGCCGAGACCCATGTGCGGGGGATTCTGCGGTCGTTGACGGGGAAGTTTGCCCGGATGCCCGAGGCGCGGATTCTGGTGTTCGGGCCGCCTTCGCTGCCGGGGTATGGCAATGCCTCCGGGTTCACCTTTGAGCTGCAGGACCGGGCGGGCGGCACGGTGGCGGAGCTGGCGGCGATGACACAGGTTTTCCTGGCCGAGGCGGCCAAACGCCCGGAGCTGGCCCGCCTGTACACCGGTTTCCGGCCGGCGGTGCCGCAGGTGAAGGTGGATCTGGATCGCGAGAAATGCCGGGTACTCGGGGTGCCGGTCAACGACGTCTATGCCACGTTGCAGGCGTATCTGGGAGGGGCGTATGTCAACGATTTCAACCGTTTCGGGCGGGTGTACCGGGTGTATCTGCAGGCCGAACCGGCCTTTACCGGCCAGCCTGATGACATAGCGCGGCTGCATGTGCGCAACCGGGACGGGGGCATGGTGCCGCTGGACACGCTGGTGCGGGTGTCGCAGACGGGCGGCCCGGCGTACACCACGCGGTACAATCTTTTCCGGGCCACGGAAATCACGGGGGCGGCGGCGCCGGGGTTCAGTTCGGCGCAGGCGGTGACGGCGATGGAGGAGGTGGCGCGGGCCGTGCTGCCTTCGGGTTTCGGGTACGAATGGACCGGACTGACCTATCAGGAGAAAAAGGCGCAAGGACAGTCGGTGGTCATTTTCGGACTGGCCCTTGTCTTTGTGTTTCTGCTCCTGGCGGCGCAGTACGAGAGTTGGTCATTGCCGCTGGCGGTGCTGCTGGCCACGCCGCTGGTGGTTCTTGGCACGTTCCTCGGTCTGCTGGTGCGCGGCTTTGAGAACAACGTGTATGCTCAGATCGGCATCATCATGCTCATCGGTCTGGCGGCCAAGAACGCGATTCTGATCGTGGAGTTCGCGAAGATGAAGCATGAACAGGGAGTGCCGTTCATGGAGGCGGCGATTGAGGGGGCGCGTCAGCGGCTGCGGCCGATCCTGATGACGTCGCTGGCGTTCATTCTCGGGGCCGTGCCGCTGGCGGTGGCGAGCGGATCCGGTGCGGAGTCGCGCAAGGTGATGGGCACGGCGGTGGTCTTCGGCATGTCCATTGCGACGCTTATCGGTGTTCTGGTGATTCCGGCGTGTTATGTTCTAGTCATGCGGTTGAGCGGGGCCGGCAAAGCCGCGGCGTCCGCCGCACTGCCGAAGCCGCCGGCCGCGGAGCCGGAGCGCTGATCTGCGGTTTTCACGGTCTTTTTTTCATGAAAGCGTCTCTTGTTTCCTGTGTTTTGATCGCCGCTTGCGGCGGTGTTTCCTGCTCGCTGGTGACTGTGCCGGTGAAAGTGGCCGGCGGGATTGTCGAGACCACGGTGGAAACCACCGGCAAGGTCGTCACCGCTCCGTTTCAGGCGATCGGCGGGGAGAACCGGAAGGAATCGGGGGCGGAAAGCCGCCGGAAGGAGGGTCCGTCCGGATCCCAGGGAGGGTCGCCGGCGGGGGCACCGGCCGGCGAAAAGGCGGACGGCTAGCCTGCGGGGCTGGCGGGCGTCAGACGGGCGGGCGGCGGCGCGGCCGCGGGGCGACCGACCACGTTTCTCCCGGGCTGACCGGCAGGGAGTTGGCGTGGTGGATGATGACGGGGAAAGGTTCGAGGCCGGGTTGTGAGCAGAGCAGTTCGACCTCGAGGTAGGCACCGTGAAAGGAGACGCGGCTGACCGTGCCGGTGAGCGTAGTGCCGGCGGCGGGCCGGACGAGTTCGAGGTCTTCGGGGCGGACCCAGAGACCGAAGCCGGGGTCCTGCTGAGGTCGGGGCGGGCCGATCTGGCAGTGGATGCGGGCACCGTCGGGGTGGGGCAGGCTGGTGAGCGGCAAAAAGTTGCAGATACCGAAGAGCGAGGCGACTTCGGCGTTGGCCGGGGCGTGATAGATTTCGGCGGGCGCGCCGCATTGCTGGACGCATCCGTCTTTGAGGACGACGATGCGGTCGGCGATGGAGAGGGCGTCGCCGGTGTCGTGGGTGACGAGCACGGCGGTGGCACCGCGTTCCTTGAGGATGGCGCGGGTTTCGTCGCGAATGGCGTGGCGCAGCCGGGCGTCCAGGCTGCTGAACGGTTCGTCGAGCAGCAGGACGCGGGGGTTGGGGGCGAGGGCGCGGGCGAGGGCGATGCGCTGGCGTTCGCCGCCGGAAAGTTCGTGCGGGTAGCGCCGGCCGAACCCGGGGAGATTGACCAGCTCGAGGAGCGGTTCGACGAGGCGGCGGCGCTCGATGCGCGGGAGGTGGCGCAGGCCGAACGTGATGTTCTGGGCGACGGTGAGATGGGGGAAGAGGGCGTGGTGTTGAAATACCAGGCCGATGCCGCGTTGTTCCGGGGGTGTGACGGAGCCGGGGGCGGACAGCGTCTGTCCGTCGACGCTGATGGTTCCGGTGTCCGGTGATTCGAGGCCGGCGATGAGCCGGAGCAGGGTGGTTTTGCCGCTGCCGCTTTCGCCGACGAGGGCGAGCAGGTGGCCGTCTTCCAATTCGAACGAGGCGTCGCGGACCGCCGGCGGGGAGGTGCGGCGGTGGGTTTTGCTGACGTTCCGGACGAGCAGTCGGATCATTGAAGGCGGCGGCGGATGAGGTGGCTGAGCGGGATGAGGCCGACCAGGCTGATGGCGACCATCAGCAGTCCGGGACCGGCGGCTTCCGGGATGCGGGATTCACCGGTCAGGCGGTAGGTTTCGGTGGCCAGGGTCTGGAAATCAAACGGACGCAGGACCAGAGTCATCGGCAGCTCCTTGAAGACATCGATGAACGCCAGGGTGGCGCCGGCCAGCACCGCCGGCCACACCAAGGGCAGATCGATCCGGACCAAAGCTCTGGTCGGCGAGGCGCCGAGGGTGCGCGCCGCCTCATGCAGGCCGGCGGAGAGGCGGTCGAAACCGGCCCCGACCGGTTGCAGACTGACGGCGAGGAAGCGCACGAAATAGGCGGCCACCAGACCGGTGGCCGACACGCTGAGGGCAAGGAATCCGAAGCCGGGCCGGGCGGCCAGGGTGGAAACCACCGTGCCGATGCCGACGGCTACCATGGCACCGGGCAGCGCGTATCCGAGCAGTCCCAGGCGCTGGGCGGCGGCGAGGGAGGGGCCGGTGGCCAGGCGGCGCGCGGCGACCAGCGTCACGGCGCCCAGACTGATCAGGACCGAGGCGCCGGCGGCGAGCAGCAGCGAGTTTCCGGCGGCATCGAGCAGCCCGCGCCAGTCGGTGCGATCGCGCGCCTGCCACGCCCAGCGGGCCATCCGCCAGGCGGGGATGAGGAATCCGAGCACGAGGGGCGGCGCGCAGATCATCCAGGCCCGCGCCGCGCCGGCCGCGCCCAGGCGGTGCCGGGCCGGCGGGATGTCTCCCGGGTCGGCGGCAAACCTGCGGCGGCCCCGCTGCCAGTTTTCCAGTCCGACGAGCAGGACCATCAGCGCCGTGAGCATCAGGGCCAGCCGCATGGCCGCTTCGGGATGGCCTTCCGTCCACACGCGGAAAATTCCGGGGGTCAGCGGGGACAGCCCGAAGGCGGTGACCACCCCGTAGTCGTTGAGTGCCTCCATCGCCACCAGGCTGCCACCGGCGGCGATGGCCGGGCGTGCCATCGGCACGGCCACCCGCAGGAACACCCGCGCCGGCCCGGCGCCCAGAGTGCGCGCCGCCTCCATCGTCCCTGCTGCCTCGCGCTCGAACACCGCGCGACAACTCAGGTACACATAGGGAAAAAGGGTGGCGGCCAGCACCCCGATTGCGAACACCCAGGGGGCGATCTGTTGCACCCGCAGGAACGCCTCCAGTCCGAAAGCGGTGCGCACGCGCACATAAAGCGGGATCAGGCTCTCCAGCCCGTCGACGTAGGCCATCGCCGCCACAAATCCCGGCATCGCCAGCGGCAGCACCAGTGCCCATTCCAGCAGCCGACGGCCCGGAAATTCATGCATGGTCACCTGCCAGGCGGCAGGCACCCCGAACACCATGGCCAGCAGCGTGACGCTTCCCGCCAGCACCAGCGACTGCCACAAGTGTCCGCCGAGGCGGGCTTCCACGATCTGCGGCCACGCCTCCCCGGCCGGCTGCAGCCCGCGCCACACCACCACCAGCACCGGCAGCAGCACCACCAGCGCCGGCAACCACACGGCCAGCAGCGCCGGCCGCCACCGCGACCGCTGCCGCCTCACCGGATCACTTCCATCCGGCGGCATCGATGAGTCGCACGGCTTTGGGCTGATCTTCACCCATTTGGCGGAACGTCGCAGTGTCGACCTTGAACGCGCCCCATTTTTCCTGTGTCGGATTCAGGGTGAGGTCCATCAGCGCCGGGAATTCCTGGCCTCCGTTGGCCAGCAGCTTCTGGGCTTCCGGAGAAACAAGGAATTCCAGGTAGGCCCGCGCGTTCGCCACGTTCCGCGCGTGCCGGGTCACCCCGGCCGCACTCACGTTCACATGCGTGCCGCGGCCGCCCTGGTTCGGGAAAATGAGCCGCATTTTGCCGGCCGCCGCCCGCTCCGCCGGGTCCGCCGAGTGGAGCAGCAGGCCGTAATAATACGTGTTCGCAAGACACACGTCCGCCAGGCCGGCGGCACATGCCTTGATCTGGTCGCGGTCACCCCCCTGCGGCGGCCGCGCCAGATTGGCCGCGAGGCCGCGCGCCCACGCCAGCGCCCGCTTCTCGCCCAGGGCGCTGACCATCGACGCCATCAGAGCCTGATTGTAACTGCTCGAGGACGAGCGCACCAGCACCCGCCCGCGCCACTCCGGCCGGGCCAGATCCTCGTAATCCCGGATCTCCCCCGCTTTGACCCGGTCCGCCGCCACCAGCAGCACCCGCGCCCGGATCGCATACGCATACCAATAACCGTCCGCATCCTGAAGCTCCGCCGGCGTCCCCCGCGTCAGGACCTCCGACATCACCGGCTGCAGCAACCCCTCTTTCCGCGCCCGTTGCATCCGCCCGGCATCCACCGTGATCAGCACATCCGCCGGACTCGACTCGCCCTCGGCCTGCAAACGCTCAATCAACTGGTCGGCCTCCGCATTCACCACCTTCACCTCAATCCCCGTCTTCCCGGTAAACAACGTGTTCAGCTGCTCGTCCACCCCGTAATGACGATGCGAATACACATGCACCACCTCTGCCGCAGAGGCGAGGCCGCGGCCATCCGGCACCAGAACGACGGCCGACACGACCGACAGGGAGCCGACACAAATACTGCGAATGAATCCCATTTGCTCCCGTTACCCCGGAGCGAAGATTTGGCAACGGGAATTGCGGGCTTTTTGGTGGGAGGGGTGTGTGGCGGGTGGGGGTGGCCGGGGTGGGGGAGGTTTCCGGGGCGGCGTGTGGGTTATGCGGGGTAGAGGACCTGGAGCAGGCTGAGGCCGTCGGGGGGTGCCTGCCATCCGGGTTTTTTCTGCGTGGGCCGGGCGAGCAGATCGGCGAGGCGTTCGGGGGTTTCGTGGCCGCGGGCGACGCGGACCATGGCTCCGACGATCATGCGGACCATTTTGTAGAGGAAGCCGTCGCCTTCGAAGGTGAGCGAGATCAGTTCGCCCTGCGGCTGAAGAGTGATTTTCCGGATGGTGCGCACCTTGTTGATGGAGGTTTCGTTCTCCTCGCCGCGGTTGGCGCAGAAGGCGGAAAAGTCGTGGCATCCCTCGAAGAGGCGGGCGCTCTCGCGCAGACGGGACTCGCTCAGGCAGCCGTGGAGATGCCAGGCCAGGCCGTATTCGAGCGGGGGCAGTACTTCGGCGTGCCAGAGGCGGTAGCGGTAGATTTTGCCGGTGGCGTCGAAGCGGGCGTGGAAGTCCGGGGCGACGGCTTCGCAGCGCATGACGCGGATGGTGGCGGGCAGCACGGCATTGAGGGCGCGGTGCCACTCGGCTTCGCCGAGGCGGGTGGTGGCGGGCGGGTCGAAATGGGCGACCTGACCGAGGGCGTGCACACCGGTGTCGGTGCGGCCGGAGGCATGGACGCGGAGGATCCGGCCATCCGGGGGCGGGCCGCCGATGACGGCGACGGCCGACTCGACGGCGTCCTGGACGGTGGCGCCTCCGCGCTGGCTCTGCCAGCCGGCGAAGGGTCTTCCGTCGTAGGCGAGGGTGAGTTTGAGGCGCATGGGATGGGTGGCTTTGAACTTGGCTTTGAGCTTGTGCATTATGGAATCCTGTGCGGGCATGCCAAGGCCGATGGCGGGCGCGCTGATGTCCTTCCGCCGGATCGCGACGGCCTGCTTGTGCCGCCCCTTGATGACGACTCTGTATGAAACGCCTGGCCTTGTTTGATCTGGATGGGACACTGCTGGCCCATGACACGCAGCTGTTGTTCTGCCGCTTTGTTCTGCAGCGGCACGGTCTGCGGCGGTTGTTTCTGCCGGTGGCCGCGGCTTTTGCTCCGGCCGGCCTGCTGGGGGTGCTGGAGGCGCGCGAGCTGAAGCGTGTTTTCCTCAGTTATCTCTGGCTGATGCCGAGGGAGCGGGTGGAATCGCTGGCGCGGGAATTCGCCGAGTTGGTGGTGCCGCCGCTGCTGTTTCCCGCGTTGCGGGATGAAGTCGAGCGCCACCGCCGGGAGGGACGGGTGCTCGTCCTCAATTCGGCGAGTCCGGAATTCTACGTCCGGGAAATCGGGCGCGTGCTCGGCTTCGACCACAGTTTCGGCACCCGGGTCGAGGTGGCGGCGCGGCAGCCGTTCATTGCGGAAATCGAGGGCGACAACAACAAGCATGAAGCCAAGCTGCCGCGGATGCGGGAGGCCGGTCTGCTGCCGTGCGAGGCGGCTGATTCGTGGGCGTATTCCGACAGCACCGCCGACCTGCCGATGCTGCGGCTGGTGCGGCATGCGGTCTGCGTCAATCCCGGCGAGCGGCTCAGCGCCCTGGCCGCGGAGGCGGGGTGGACGGTGGTGCGGCCGGAGCGGCCGTGGCGGTCGCGGGCCGGACAGGCCGGCGTGGTGTTGCGGCAGCTGCTCGGGATCTGAGGGGGCGGCGCGTGGTGCGCTTGGATGAGCCATCCAGCCGGCGGCCGGGGCGGTTCCCGCGGGGTGATCCGCTCACCGGGACACCCGGCGGAAGCGTCGGGCGCGGGCGGTGAGGGGGGGCCGGACTTCGATGGACTGTCGGACGGGAAACTCCCGGCCGCGGGCCTCATGGAGTCCGGCACTCCGCATCAGCATGCCAGCAGCTCCAGTTTGTTCCCGGAAATGAAAGGACAGGCACGGGCAAATGGCCTGACGTCGTGGGTCAATGTGATGGCGCTGCCCAGCAATGTGTTGAAATCGACAGTCTGCACGTCGGCGATCACGGGTGATATGTCCACATTGTTCGCCTGATAGTAGTCATAAAACTTGGTGTCATCGCCAAGCGCCTTGTTCGATTTGATCCACACAGCCGGGATGTTGTAGGCATGGGCGGTGATCAACGCATGCAAGGATCCCGTAATGATCACGTGACACTCATTTATTTCCCTGCAGAACCTGTACAAATCAAACGTGGCGACATTGATGATTTTCGACTGGCTGTAACGCGGTGATGATTTGAAATGATCTATGTCTCTCCAGTGCGGGATGATTCCGAATTCATATTTCTTTTCAATATCGCGCATCGGAAAAACATGGGAAACAAAGTATCCGGGGTCGCCGTAAATCTCCGGGCAATGGCCGCCCTGAGCCAGAACATTCCTCCTGGTCAACGGGCCGCGCACGGCGCAGTACTTTGCCTCCGGACTGGGCGTGATGTCATTCCGGATGATGCCCGTGCCCCACACGGTGGTGTTTCGGCTCATGGAAGCATTTAAAAATGAGCCCAGTGTTGCATAATGAGGCTGGCTTATGTCGGTATAAAACACCGGCTTTTCCGACAAATATTCCACCACCAGAGGGGCAAAAGTGTCGCCCCAGTTGGTGATGCGTTTCCAATGCAACGGGATGGCATCATTGATTGGTATTGGTGTTGTGCCATCGCTCATTGACCCGGGTGTCCGTTTCACGGACTCCGCCTGTCGAGTATTATGCCTTCGAAAGAGGCGCCGAATAGTGTTTTTGATCATTTGCGTCGCATTGAGATGGCCCCCGGGGCTTGCTTTCCGGCATTTTTCCATGCGATTCTCCCGCGGGAACCGGGGCATTTTCGATTGGTGGCAGTGGGCATTGGAAATGACTTGTTTTCAGGATTTGATCCAGGTAGGTCGGTGTGCATGGAAGCATTGCATGGCCGGGGCCCGCTAGCGGAGGTCTGCCGGCACCTCGTCGACGATTTTTTTGATGTCGTCGGCGGCTGACTGGTGGGCGATGAGCAGGGCATCGGCGGTCTGAACGACGATGAGGTGGTGCACGCCGAGCAGGGCGATACGGGTCGGCTGGGTGGAATAGACGATGTTGTCGCGGGCGCGCAGAGTGGTCACGGCGCCGCGGGTGGCGTTGCGGTCGGCGTCCTGCGGAAGGTATTTGGCGACGCTGAGCCACGAGCCGACGTCATCCCAGTCGAAGGTGGCCTCGATATTGAGGACGCGGGAGGCGCGTTCGAGCAGGGCGTAGTCGATGGAGATTTTCGGGAGCCGTGCGAACTGGGCTTGCAGGGTGCCGGGCAGGTCGTGGCTGGTGCGCAATTCGTTGATGAAGGCGGCGAGGAGCGGCTGGCAGCGGGTGAGTTCGGTGAAGACGGTGGGCACGCTCCAGACGAACATGCCGGCATTCCAGAGGAAGCTGCCGGTGCGGAGAAATTCCTCGGCGAGTTCCGGGTTTGGTTTTTCGCGGAAGCGGGCGACCTCGAAGGCGGCCAGTTCGGCGGGCAGGCCGAGGATGCGGGCGCGTTCGCCGCGTTCGATGTAGCCGTAGCCCGGGCAGGCCCAGGTTGGTTTGATGCCGATGGTGACGAGGGCGGACGAGGCGCGGGCAGCCTGGAAGGCTCCGGCCAGCACCGCGCGGAAGGCGGCCACGTCGTGGACAAGGTGATCAGCCGGCAGCACGGCCATGACGGCGTTGGGGTCGCGGGCGGCGACCCAACCGATGCCGAGGGCGACGGCTGGGGCGGTGTCGCGTTTTTCCGGTTCGGCGAGGATATTTTCCGGCGGGTGGCCGGGCAGGGCGGCGCGGACCTGGGTTTCCTGGTCGGCGTTGGTGAGGATGAGGATATTTTCTTTCGGGACCACGCCGTCGAGACGGGCCACGGCTTGTTCGAGCAGGGTGGAGTCGTCGAAGAGCCGGAGCAGTTGTTTGGGGGTGCTGGTGCGGCTGAGCGGCCAGAAGCGGGTGCCGCTGCCCCCGGCGAGGATGACGGCGTATGAGTTCGGAGACATGGCGGTGACGGGAAAGTTCCATAAGCGGCGGGGGCCGTTTGGCAATGGCGGGGCGGAGATTTCCCGTTTCCGGGACGGTATTTACCGGCATGGTCGGAGGCTGTGTTTACCGGAATTATTGAGACTGCAGCCGAAGTGGCTGCCGTGGAGGCCACGGCGGGCGGGGGTCGGCTGGTGTTGTGCGGGGTGACGTTTGCCGGCGAGCTGGCGGCGGGCGAGAGTGTGGCGGTCAACGGCTGCTGCCTGACCGTGACGGAGGCCGAGCCGTCGCGGGATGGCGGGACGGTGCGGTTCGACCTGCTGGCCGAGACCCTGCGCGTCACCAATCTCGGGAGTCTGGCTCCGGGTGCGCTGGTCAATCTGGAACGCGCTTTGCGGGCGGGCGACCGCCTGTCCGGGCATTATGTGCAGGGGCATGTCGACACGGTGGCCGAGGTGCTTGATTTTTCGTCGTGCGGTCGGGACCACCGCTATGAGGTGGCCTTGCCGGCGGCCTTTGCGGCGCAGGTGATTTCGCGCGGGTCGATCGCGCTGGACGGGATCAGCCTGACGGTGGCGGACATATTGCGGGCCAGTGTCGTCTGCTGGATCATTCCGCATACGCTGGCGGTGACGAACCTGCGGGAGCGCCGGCGCGGCGACCGGGTCAATGTCGAATACGATGTGATCGGGAAATATGTGGCCCGGTGGCGGGAGGCGGGGCCCGGGGCGGGGGTCTGAAGGCGGGTCAATTGCCGTCGAGCAGGCGTCCGAGTCCGCCGAGGACCGAGCCTTCGCCGACGGCGGAGCCCCCGGCGCTGGGGGCGCTGGCGAGGATGCGATCGGCGAGGCGTGAGAACGGCAGGCTTTGCAGCCAGACGGTGCCGTGCCCGTGCAGCGAGGCGAGGAAGAGCCCTTCGCCGCCGAGGATCATGCTTTTCATGTTGCCGGCGCGTTCGATGTCGTAGTGGACGCCCGGGGTGAGGGCGACGAGGCAGCCGGTGTCGACCAGCAGTTTTTCACCGCGCAACTCGCGTTTGATGATGGTGCCGCCGGCGTGGATGAAGGCGAGGCCGTCGCCGGTGAGCCGCTGCATGATGAACCCTTCGCCGCCGAAGAGGCCGGTGCCGAGTTTTTTGTTGAGGGCGATGCCGACGGCGGTGCCGAAGGCGGCGCAGAGGAAGGCGTCTTTCTGGCAGATGATTTCGCCGCCGAAGTCTGCGAGTTTCATCGGGATGATTTTGCCCGGGTAAGGGGCGCCGAAGGCGACGCGTTTTTTGCCGGTGCCGCGGTTGGTGAAGTGCGTCATGAAGAGTGATTCACCGGTAAGCACGCGTTTGCCGATGGTTTTGAGCAGGCCGCCGAAGCCGCCGGTCGGGGCTGAGCCGTCGCCCATTTTGGTTTCGAACTGGATGTCGGCATCCATGTAATTCATGCCGCCGGCCTCGGCGATGACGGTTTCGCCCGGATCCAGTTCGATTTCGACGATCTGCATTTCGCTGCCGATGATTTCGAAGTCGATTTCATGGGATCGGCGCCCGGCGGGGGTGCCGGGCGGCGGGGGCGGCGGCGGGGTGGCTCCCTGGAAGAGGCGGGGCAGCGCCTGGGCGGCCGGCAACCAGCCGGCGGCTCCCTGAGTCCACATCATGGTGGAGGGCTGGATGGTTCCGCTGGCGATGAGGCCGGTCAGTTCGGCCTCGGTGGCGGTCCGTTGGTTTCTTGAGGGGTCGAGGTAGTACCACGTCTGCATGGGTCGGCACGGTTGCCATGCGGCGCAGGATGGCAACTGCCGGTCCGGGCGATCGCGGTCCGGAGGATGACCAGGGGGGCGGAGGATGGGCGTGCTCGCCGGGGCGGCCTGAGGAGCGTCGGGGGAGGGGCCCGGTGTGGGGGCGGGGGTTTCCGGCAGTTCTTCGGTGACGAACGGATCCTGGTGGCTACCGTCCGGGACTCGCATGAGACGACGGTATCTTTTTTTGCTGGCGGTGTGGGCGGTCGGATGTTCCGGCTGTGGCGGAGGGGTGTCGGGGCGTGCGGCGGG
>JALRGF010000634.1 GCA_023253495.1 Verrucomicrobiales bacterium | reverse complement strand
CGCGAGCAGCCCCGAGCATCTCCACGACACCAGAGGACCGCGCATGGCAGCCTCGCCCCAGACCACCGTAGCCGCGGCCGATTCCACCGGCAACCTGCCGGAGTCCGCCGCCGCCCGCAGCGCCATGCTCATCGTCTTCCTGACGGTGTTCATCGATCTGCTTGGCTTCGGCATCGTGCTGCCGGTCCTGCCGCGACAGGCCGAGCCTTATCTCGAGGCGGTGGGCCTCCCGGTGGAGGGCGGGGCGGGCGGCGCGGTGATCGGCGTGCTCTCCGAAAGCCGCCCGGCCTCCGCATGGACCGAACACTCGCTCATCGCCGCCGCCATCGGCCAACCCCCGCCGCCCGCTCCTGAATGACCCCGCCCCCGCCCCCGCCCGCCGCCTGCCCCGGGCGCTCGACCTCATCGGCCCGTTCCTCGGCCTGCTCTTTGTGCTCGGGCTCTTCTCGCTGAGCGCGGAGGTGCGGCCGTATCTTTTCACCGGCGGGAATTTCAAAATCATCCTCATCCAGACGGTCATCGTCGCCCTCGGAGCTCTCGGCATGACCCTGATCATCGTCAGCGGCGGCATCGACCTCAGCGTCGGCTCAGTGGTCGCTTTGACCAGCGTGCTCGGTGCCACCCTGCTGCTCAAGGGCGCACCGCCCGCCGTCGTCGTGCTCGCCGGGGTGGCCGCCGGCGGCCTCATCGGACTGATCAATGGATCGATCATCGCCGGTTTCGGCATGATGCCATTCATCGTGACTCTCGGCATGATGGGGGTGGTGCGCGGGCTTGCCAAAGGGCTTGCCGACAACCAGACGGTCAACCCGCCACCCGGCTCGCCGGTCAACGCCCTGATGGCCCGCCAGGCGCCCACGGAACTCTTTCCCCTGCCCCCGGGCGTCTGGATCGCCGCCGGACTCGCCGTCGTCGTCACCGTCCTCATGAGCCGCACCGTCTACGGCCGCCACCTTTTCGCCATCGGGTCCAACGAGGCCACCGCCCGCCTCTGCGGCGTGCGCGTCCGCCGCCACAAGGTGCTCACCTACGCCTTGGCCGGCCTGTTCTTCGGCCTCGCCGGCATCATGCAGCTCTCCCGCCTGACCCAGGGCGACCCGACGGTCGCCGTCGGCCTCGAACTCGACATCATCGCCGCCGTCGTCATCGGCGGCGCCAGCCTGAGCGGCGGCTCCGGCAGCGTGCTTGGTTCCATGATCGGCGCCCTCATCATGGCCGTTCTCCGCAACGGATCCAATCAGATGGGCTGGCAGACGTACTCGCAGGAAATCATCATCGGCATCGTCATCGTGCTCGCTGTCGGCCTCGACCGCTTCCGCCACCGCCGCCTCGCCCCGTAGCCGCAACCTGCCGGCGATCCCCCGTTTGGGGAATGGCAGCCGGGCTCGGCCGGGTCTATGGTTCGAATAAGGATGAATTGTTTCCGCCCCGCCTCCGCCGTCACCATGACCGCCGCGCTCCGGCTCGCCGCCAGTGTCGTGGGCGCGTCCACCGTGACTCCGCCCGCCCTCCACGCGGCCACTGGTGCCGACTTCACTCGCGACATCCAACCGATCTTCGCCGAGCACTGCACGGACTGCCATGGCGAGGACACGCAGAAAAACGGCCTGCGGCTCGACACCGTGCCCGGCATCCTCAAGGGCAGCGATTCCGGTGAGCCGCTCTTCCTGCGCGGCAGCAGCGGCGACAGCCTGCTCGTCCGCATGGTCACTTCGACCGATCCGAAACACATGATGCCGCCGAAAGGCGACCGCCTGCCACCGGAATCCGTGGCCGCACTGAAATCATGGATCGACGCCGGCGCCTCCATGCCGGGTGAAAAGGAGGCCGCCGCCCTGCTCCAGCTCAAGACCGACCACTGGTCGTTCCAACCGGTCCGGCGGCCCGAGGTCCCGCGCAGCGGCGTCTGCAGCAGCCCGCCGAGTCCGCGCGAGTCCCACTTGCGCCGGGACTCGAGCACCGCATCGAGCGGCACGAGGAAGGCATCGGTCGGGGTGGCGAGAAAGGCCAGGGTGATGTCATCGCGACCCGCGCACAGGGAGGCGGCGATCGCCTCGGCGGCCATGGACAGCTGCACGTGGGTCGCCCCATCGGCGTAGACGTACGTGCCAAGGACGAACGGCCCGGGGATCTCATCGAGCCAGATGCGCAGCTCGGGGGCGTGGGTGATGAGGTCCGCGCCGGCAACCGCTGAGACGGCATCGTCGTCGTCCGGGTGCACCGCACC
>JALRGF010000579.1 GCA_023253495.1 Verrucomicrobiales bacterium | reverse complement strand
CCTGCCCGCCAAGGCCAAGCGCGTCATCCACATCTTCGCCAACGGCGGGCCTTCGCACGTCGACACCTTCGACCGCAAGACCTCCCTTGACAAGTACCACGGCCAGACCCTGCCGGGCGACTACATCGCCACCGAGCGACGCACCGGCGCGGCCTTCCGCTCGCCCTTCACCTGGCGAAAGTACGGACGCAGCGGACTCGAGGTCAGCGAGCTCTTCGAACGGACCGCCCAGCATGCGGACGACCTCTGCGTCATCCGGTCCATGAAGGCGGACGTCCCCAATCACGAGCCGTCCCTGCTGCTGATGAACTGCGGCGAGGCCCGGCAGATCCGCCCGTCCATGGGCTCCTGGCTGACCTACGGACTCGGCACCGAGAACGAGAACCTGCCCGGCTTCATCACGCTCTGCCCGAACGGATTCCCCATCCAGGAGACGCAGAACTGGCAGTGCGGCTTCCTGCCGGGCGTCTACCAGGGCAGCTACGTCAACACGGGCCGCAAGTCGGTAGAGGAGCTCGTCGAGGACATCCGGAACGGCGGACTCTCGCGGCCGGCCCAGCGCCGCCAGCTCGACCTGCTCGCCAAGCTCAACGCCGCCCACCGCGAGGCCCGCGGCGCCGACGCCGCCCTCGAGGCCCGCGCCCATTCCTTCGAGATGGCCTACCGCATGCAGCTCGAGGCGACGGACGCCTTCGACATCAGCCGCGAGGACGAGAAGACGCGCGCGATGTACGGCGACACGGTGCTCGGACGGCAGTTCCTCATCGCCCGACGTCTCTCCGAACGCGGCGTGCGCTTCATCCAGCTCTTCCACCCCGGCTGGGACCACCATGGCTCGCTGCCCGAAGGATTCGCCGTCGGCGCCCGCGAAGTCGACCAACCAGCCGCCGGCCTGCTCGCCGACCTCGCCGCCCGCGACCTGCTGCAAGACACCCTGGTGGTTTTCGGCAGCGAGTTCGGCCGCACCTGCTATTCCCAAGGCAGGATTTCCAAGGCCACCGGCTCGTTCGGCCGCGAACACCATCGCGATTGCTTCACGTTCTGGATGGCCGGCGGCGGCGTGAAGCCGGGCCTGACCTACGGAGCCAGCGATGAGTTCGGCTTTCATGCCGTGGAAAATCCCATTCACATCAACGACTTCCACGCCACCCTGCTCCACCTCCTCGGCATCGACCACCAACGCTTCACCCACCGCTTCCAAGGCCGCGACTACCGCCTCACCGACGTCGCCGGCTCAGTGCTCACACCCATCCTCGCCTGACCCGAATCAGGAAAACGGCGATCCGCCCCACGGTCGTTGGGGGACGGACCGGGTCTCACCCCAGCGGGACAGGTACGCTGTGGGAGCGCCCACGGCCGGCGGCCGCACCTAAAGAGCTTTCGAGGTGGGGCGCGACCTCCCGGGCGCGCCGGCGGAGAGGACTCCCCGCCGGCCGGAACCACCCCACTCCTCGTCCGACGCCCCCTTCCCTTGTGGACAGGTACGCTGTGGCACCCCGGCGGGGAATCCCCCAGCGGGACAGGTACTTTGTGGCAATCACCGACGCACCCCGGCGGGACAGGTACTCTGTGGCCCCCCCAGCGGCACCCCCCAGCGGGACAGGTACTTTGTGACAATCACCGACGGAGGACTGGGGGGCGGCCGCAGAGGCCGGGGAGGGTCACGGGATGCTTTTTCCCTGAGCGGCCTCCCACAGCGCGTACCAGTCTTCGCGGGCCAGGGTGATGGAGTCGGCGCGGGCGGATGACACCACGCGTTCCGGCTTGTTGGTGCCGAGGATGGAAACCGGACGGGCCGGGTGAGCCAGAACCCAGGCGTGGGCGAGGGCGTCGGGGGTGGCGCCGCCGTAGTTTCCGGCCAGCGCGCGCATGGCGGTCTGCAGGCGCACGCCGGCGGCATCGGCTGGATCGAACAACCGGCCGCCGCCGAGCGGCGACCACGCCATCGGCGAGAAGTGCCTTTGCTGCGCCTGATCGAAGGTGCCGTCGTGGATCGGGGTGATGCAGAACGGGCTGAATTCGACCTGATTGGTGACCAGCGGTTGGTCCATGAAGGCGCTGAGGGCCTCGAATTGGGAGGCGAGGTAGTTTGACACGCCGGCGGCGCGGATCTTGCCCGAGGCGAGCAGCGAGTTCAGTCCCCTGGCGGTTTCTTCGTGCGCGGTCAGCCAGTCGGGCCGGTGGACCAGCAGCAGGTCGAGGGTTTCCACGCCCAGCCGCTGCAACGACTGTTCCGCGCTGGCGACAATCTGCGTTGCCGTGGCATTATAGTGGGCTGTCCGCCGCTCCGGCGCCGCGGCACACGGCACATAAATGCCGCATTTGGTCACCACCTCGAGTTTCGCCCGCACTCCGGGGTCGCGACGCAGGGCGTCTCCGAGCAGCGATTCGACTTCATATCGTCCGTAAATTTCCGCGGTATCGACGGTGGTGATCCCGCAATCGAGCGCGTTCTTGATCAAGGCCAGCACGCCCGAGGGCGTGCGCGTCGACGGATCGTCGAGCAACCGCCAGGTGCCGAGCACGAGGCGGGAAACTTCCGGACCCTGCGGGGAAAGGCGTTGGCGGATCATTCGGTTACCATGGGCGGCCCGGGGTCGCCGGGCAAGCGGCGGGTCCTCCCGCGAAGCGCGACAGGGTGTTTGGTGATTTTTTCGTCCGGTTTGCCGGTGTCGGCGGTGGGGTTGCCGCGGTGGGCTGGTGCTGGAAATCCGCCATCGCTGATTTACGGTTGCGGATGGGGAAATCACCGGGAAAAAAATCACAGGGGTCCGTGACGCGCGCGGCCCCGGCGTTGTCGGTCGATCCGACCCGCACGCTCGGAGTGCTCGGACTGGGGATTATCGGCAGCCGGGTGGCTGAGGCGGCCCGGCGCGCCGGTCTCGGCGTGGCGGCGTGGAACCGCACGCGGCGGCCCGGCGTGGACACGCTGGACACGCCGGAGGCGGTGGCGGCGGCGGCTCCTGTATTGCAGGTTTTTGTCACGGATGATGCGGCCCTGGCTTCGGTGCTTGAGCGGCTGTCCCCGTCGCTGACCCGGGACCATGTGGTGATCAATTCCTCGACTGTTTCCCTGGAGGCGACGCGGTCGGCGCAGGCGGTGGTCCGGCGTGCGGGGGCCGCGTTTCTCGACGCGCCTTTTACCGGCAGCCGGAATGCGGCGGCGGCGGGGGAGCTGGTCTATTACGTCGGGGGCGCGGCGGCGGTGCTCCAGCGCGTCCGCTGGGCGTTGGAGCCGAGCGCCAAGGCGATCCTGCCGATGGGCCGGGTCGGCGACGCCACCATCATCAAAATTGCCACCAACCTGGTGTCGGCGGTCGCCGTCGAGGCGCTCGCCGAGGCCCTTGGCGTGATCCGCGCCCATGGCATTGCGGCGGACCGGTTTCTCGCGGCCATGGAGCACAATGCCAACAGCTCCGGACTCTCGCGCATGAAGCTGCCATCGATGGTGGATGGGGCGTTCGATCCGCATTTTTCCCTCAAGAACATGTGGAAGGACGCCGGGTTTGCCGAGCGTCTGGCCCATGCCGCGGGGCTGGAGGTTCCGGCGCTGAGTGTGGTCCGGACGCGCATGGGCAGTCTGGTTGTCCGTGGCCGCGGCGAGGAGGATTTTGCGGCTCTCGCGGACCATTACCCGGTGATCCGTGAAACCGCGGCCCGGCACCGGGGAGGAAAGCGATGAGCACGGCTGACGACCCCCCTCCGCTGGCCGGATGGATCGACCTTTCCGGACGGGCCAAGTTCCGACTGACCGGCCCTGATCGCGTGCGGTATCTCAACGGCCAGGTGACCCGGAACATGGCGCGCCTCCAGCCGGGTGAGGCCGTGCCCGCCCTCGTCTGCAACGCCAAAGGCCGTCTGGAAGCCGAAGTGGTGGTCCGGGCCGAGGCCGACGCCCTGCTCGTCGATGCTCCCGGCGCATTGCGCGACTCCCTGCTCGCCCGCCTGGAAAAATACCTCATTGCCGACGACTGCGCCTGGGAGGACGTGACCGAGGATTTCTCCCTGTGGCATGGGCCGGCCGACCGCGGAACGGGAACCGTCTCCCGCTTCGGGCCGCCCGGCACGGACCTCTGGCAGCCGGCGGGCACCGCCGGTCCTGCCGGGCCGCGCCTCGACCCGGCCGCGGTTGACCTGCTCCGTCTTGCCTGGGGCGTGCCCGCGTGGGGTGCGGAGCTGACGGCCGACACCCTGCCCCAGGAAGCCCGCCTGGAAGACCGGGCGGTCGATTTCCACAAAGGATGTTACGTCGGACAGGAGGTCGTCAGCCGCCTGCGCAGCGTGGGGCGCGTCAACCGGCTGCTCTGCCGCCTCGAAGCGGACGGCCGACAGCCGCTGGTGGCCGGCGACCGCCTGTTTCTGGCGCCGGCTGTTCCCGGCGGGGAGCCGGCCGAGGTCGGAGTGGTCACCAGCGCGCGACCGGACCCGCGTCGCGGCGTGATCCTGGCTCTCGGGTATCTCAAACGCGCCGCCCTGACCCCGGAGGCCACCTTTCAGGCCGGGCCCGGCAAAAATGCCCTTTCCACGGTGGTGAAATGCAGGGAGACTACCGCCAGTTCCGATTAACCTGTCCGCAATGCAAGTGATC
>JALRGF010000575.1 GCA_023253495.1 Verrucomicrobiales bacterium | reverse complement strand
CGACGACCCGTCGCTGACCCAGCCACTGATGTACGAACTCATCGACGCCAAGAGTTCGGTGCGCAATCTCTACACCGAGTCGCTCATCGGGCGTGGCGATATCTCCGTCGAAGAGGCGGAAGAGGCTCTACGCCACTTCCAGGAGGAACTCGAGACGATCTTCCAGGGCAGTCGTGCAGCGGCGAATGCCTCGTCCTCGGACTTCAGCGAGGGAGCGGAGGAGGTGGTGCGCACGGGACAGCTTGCCCTTGCGCCGATGGGTCCCGCCGGCGACATCCTCACCGGCATCACGCAGGAGATGGTCGACTGCGTGGTGGAATCCCAGCTCACCATGCCCGAGGGCTTCACCCTTCACCCCCGACTGGCGCCACAATTGCAGCGACGCGCGCAGATGGTCGCCGACGACGCTATCGACTGGGGAATGGGCGAGGCTCTCGCCATCGGATCGCTGCTCATGGAGGGTCGCTCCGTGCGCCTGGCGGGCCAGGATTCGCGCCGTGGCACCTTCGGACATCGCCACGCCGTCATCGTCGAGGTGCGCCGCATGGGCGTCTTTATCGAACTGCGCGAATGGCCGGTCCGCGGCCTCGTCCGCGTCGAGGATTTTCCCGAAGGCGATTTTCAGTTCGACAGCGCCGGCAACCGGTTCTTCAGCCGCCGCCCGAAATACCACTATGCCCCCGGCCGCGAAGTGACCGTCAGTCCGGCCCGCGTGCTGCTCGACCGCCGGCTCATCGACTTCAGGATCGTCGGGTAGCCGGGCAGCCGGGGAGCCTCCGGGGCAGCGGCGCCTGGGAGGAGGGTGCAATGGTGCCATCGGCACTGTATTCGCGGATTTTTTGCTGCCGTGCGGACGTCCGTCGTGATACACGCGGACTCGACTATGAAACGGGAGTATTTTTCACCGCGGTGGGGAGGGATCCTCGCCGGCGCGGTGGCCGTGTCGGGAATGCTCCTCCTGGAACTTTCAAGCCGCCGGAAAAATGACGCTCCGCTGGCGGAGGCTCGCGCCACCGGCTCCGGTTTTGAAGAAACCGCCGACGGTCCCGGCGGACCGCATCCGGAAACCGGCGCGCCACTCGACGCGGCGGCGGGACGTGCCGGCGACCGCGTGCTGGGCACAGTCCGGGACGATGCGGCCGCGGTGCGCGAGGTGCGGGCGTGGTACACCCTCGGGCGCCGCCCGCCGCTGCGGATCGCGGCTCTGGATGATCTGCCCCCGTCTTTGACCGGTGGTAGGCGACCAGGCGACCGCCTGCATCTGCCCTGGCCGGGCGGGGCGCCGGTCGATGGGCGGGTGCGGCTGGCGATGCGGGATGCGGACGGTCTGGAGGTGCTGGCCGGCCCTCTGGTGGCTCCGCGTGAGGGGTTTTTTCACTTTGAGCGGCGGGGCGACCGGATGCACGGGCGCCTCGGTTTCAGGGGAGCGGAAACCGTCGCGGTGATCTTTCCGATCGGGGACGGACGCCACGCCTTCGTCGAGCAGCGGCGCGATCTGACCCTCTGCAAGGGCGCCGCCCGCGATCTGCCCGACCTCCTCAGCGGATTGTTCAACACCGGGGTGCCTGATGTGGTGGCCGGTCTGGATCCTTGGAACCTCCAGAGCCACCCCGGCGCCGCCGGCGTGCTCTTTCTTGATTTCGACGGGCATGTCGTGCAGAACACCCTCTGGAACACGGAGTACACCGACGGCGATCCGATCGTGGTGGCGCGGCACGAGGAATTCACCAAAGCCTCCCCCGAATACCGACCCGACTGGATCTTCAAAATCTTCAATCGGTGCAAAGAGGACTTCGCTCCTTTTAACCTCAACGTCACCACCAGTCAGGCCGTGTTCGACGCCACCCCCGCGGGGCGGCGGCAGCGCGTTCTGATCACGCCGACCTCCGGCTGGTACCCGGACGACGCGGGCGGTGTGGCCTACTATTCCACCTTTTCGCAGAATAGCGACACCCCCTGCTGGGTCTGGAACGGCGGCATCCAATGGTCCCTGCCGGAAACCGTTTCCCACGAAGTCGGCCACACCCTCGGCCTGAGCCACAGCAGCCATGACACCCCCAAAACCGCGTTCAAGGAATATTACAGCGGTCACGGCCTCTGGGCCCCGATCATGGGGAACAGCTTCAGCGACCAGCGGCCGTACACCCAGTGGGACAACGGATTCTTCAAAGGGGCGGTCAATGACGAAGACCAGATCGGCATCATCGCCGCCACCGGCAGCGGCACCAACAACGTCGGCTATCGCAGCGATGACCGGGGGGACACTCCGGCCGCCGCCGCCCTGCTTTCGGCCAATGCCGGCGGGGTTATCCGCGCCGACGGACGCCTCGAAACAAATGGCGACATCGACGTGTTCCGGTTCGTCATGCCCGCCGGCACCTTCGACATCCTCGGGGAATCGCACGACCCCGGTCCCAACGCCTATCTCAAACTGACCCTGCGCCACAGCGGCTACGGCTTCCTCAAAAGCACGACCACGGCCGGCAGCCAGCCGGCTCACACCAGCCATACCGCAGCCCAGGCCTCCACGTATTACCTCGAAGTGACCCACACGGGCCGGGCGTCCTCAGGTTCCGACCAGGGGTTTCCGGCCTACGGATCCCTCGGCAGCTATCGCCTCGAGATCACTGAACCGGGAGGCGACGACGAACGGCCGGTGATCAGCGCCATCCCGGCGGGGCCCGTGGTCTTCGGCCATGGCACGCACGAGTTCGCCGTCGTGATCACCGACAACAAAGCGGTGCGGATCGACACCCTCGAAACCGGCGATTTTGTGGTGAGCAAAGGGACGACAACCTGGACCCCGGTGCTGGTGAGTGCCGGCGCCGACCCGGACCTCGGCGCCCGCAAAGTGCGCGCGACCTTTCAGTGGTCGCCCCCGGGGGGCTTCTGGGACATCGGTGATGCCGGGAGCTTCGTCGCCACGTTCAAAAGCGGCGCCGTCGCCGACACCAACGGAAACAGGAACCTCACCAGCGCTTCAGTCGGCCTGACGGTGCCGGCCGCCGACACCCATCCGGCGACCGTCACCGCCCCGGCCCCTTGGCCGGCCACCGTAACGGGGGCCGCCGCCTACGAGTTCACCCTCAAGTTTCAGGACCCCGACACGGCATTCGTGCTCGGGTCGTTCGACGGCCAGGACATCGAGGTCCGCGATCCCGCAGGCACGCCGCTGCCGGTTGAACTCGTCGGCAAGTCCGCCTCCAACTTCAGTCGCGAGGTGCTGGCAACCTACCGGGTCATTCCGCCCGGCGGGTCCTGGGACGACGACGATCTGGGCACGTATACGGTGAAAGTGGTCGGGGGGCAGATCACCGGCCATGGAGGGGCCGCCCTCGCGGAAACGTCGCTCGGCGGGTTCGCCCACCGGGCCGTGCTGCTGGCCCGCGATATGAACACGGACCCGGGTTTCCTCCTCGAGCCCGGCTGGGCCTGGGGCACCCCCACGGGCGCCGGGGGAACAACGCACTCCAACATCGGCAATGACCCGGCCGCCGGATACACCGGACCCCGTGTCCTGGGAAACAACCTGACCGGAAACTACGCTGTCAATGCCGTCAGGCGCACCGCGACCTCTCCGGTCTTCGCCACCACCGGATACGAAGGACTCACCCTAAACTTCTGGATGTGGCTGAATGTCAATGATCCTTACGCTGTGGAATACCGGATCGGCGCCGGCAGCTGGAAACCGCTGCTCTCGGATGACTACGAATTCAGCGAATCCTGGGAGGAAGTCTCGCTGGCGCTGCCGCCGGAATGCGATCACCAGCCGCAGGTGCAGGTGCGCTGGTCGATCGGGCCGACGGCCGGCCCCGGCAGCCTGCGTCCGCTGGGCGGCTGGAACATCGATGACATTCAGCTTCTGGCCGCGGGAAAATTTGATCCGGGTCGGGTGATGCTCTCGTGGTTTCCCGCGGGGAGATTCTCGCTGACCGAGGGAGGCACCCGATCGTATTCCCTTCGCCTCGATCAGGACCCCGGAGCAGGCACGCCGGTCACCGTCACTCTCAGCTCGGGGCGCGGAGGTGCCAGCCCGATCACCCACCCCGCCACCGTGGTGCTCGACACCACAAACTGGCAGACCGGCCGATCGGTCACCATCACCGCCGACCAGAACAACCGCGTCGAGGGCAGCCGGTCGGTGACGCTCCGGCACACGCTCGCCTCCGCCAATCCGCATTTTTCCGGGTCGGCCGGTCCGGAACTGGCCTTGACGGTTTTTGACGACGAAGCCCCCCTCATCGACCGCCAGCCGGCCGACCGGCAGGTGCCGCCGGGCACCGCGACTTTCCTCAGGGTGACGCCGCGGGAGGTGAGCGGCGCGCTGGCTTACCAGTGGTACGCCGGCGATTCCGGCAACACCTCCCGTCCCATCGCCGGCGCCACCGACCCGGTGCTGAATCTCACCGCCGGCTCCGCGACCGGCCGTTACTGGGTGCGGGTCAGCCGCACCATCAACCTTTTTTCCACCACCATTGAGGACAGCCGCACCGCGCTGGTCTCGCCGCTCACCGGATATCCGGCCTGGAAACACGCCCTGCTCGGTCACGGCTACACCCAGGCCCAGCTGGAGGCCGCTGATTTCGACACCGCCGACCCCGAGGCCGACGGGCTGGGCCACCTGCTCGAATTCGCCCTTGGCGGCCAGCCGTACAGCGTCGACACCGCTCTGCTGCCGAGGCTGGTCATGATGGAGGACGGACCGTATCTTCTTTTCCGCCGCGCCCGACCCGAGCTCGACTACACCATCCAGATCAGCGACTCCCCGGCCGGCCCATGGGCTGATTTCGCCACCAACCCGGGCGCGGTGGATGCCGCTGCCGATCAGCAGGTGGCTCTGCCGGATGCGGGTGTGCCGGCGCGCTACGCGCGTCTTCGCGTCGGGCCGTAGACCCGGATTCGGGCACTTGTGCCGGGGGGCGGAGCGGGTAGGCTGAACCTTTCGGGACCGGGGCGGCCGGCCCGCTTCTTTTGACCCATGAAACCCAAAGTCCTCGGCTGCGTGGGCGTGCTGCTCGTGCTGTTGCTCTTCGTGAGCGTGATGGTGAATGTCGGACTGCTGGCCAGCCGGTCGATGTCGGGATTCACGCTCGATCATCATGCGCCGGTGCTGCGGGCGGCGCCCTTCGAGGCCGAGCAGCTGGTGCAGGCGAAAAATGCCTCGACCCGCGACCGCATCGTCCAGCTCGACATCACCGGGGCGATCTCGGGTGACGGGGGCGGGGGCGGTTCGATGGTTGAGGAAATCAAACGGGCGCTGCACCAGGCGATCGAGGACCCGCGGGTCAAGGCGATCGTGCTGCGGATCGATTCGCCCGGGGGCGAGGTGACTGCTTCGGACACGCTCTATGCGGCGGTCAAGGAGGCGGCGTCGAAAAAGAAGGTGGTGGCTTATCTGGACAGTGTGGCCGCCTCGGGCGGGTACTATCTGGCATGCGGAGCGGAGCGGATCGTGGCGCATCCGACCGGCATTACCGGGAGCATCGGGGTGATCATGTCCGGGGTCGGCGTTCAGGGGTTGATGGAAAAGGCGGGGGTCGAGACCCGCACGTTCAAGAGCGGTGCGATGAAGGATGCCGGCGCGATGTCGCGCGCCATGACCGATGCCGAGCGGGCATTTTTCCAGGATCTGGTCATGAAGAATTACGAGCGCTTCGTCGGCATCGTCTCGGCGGCGCGCGCCATCCCGGTCGATGAACTCAGGAACGGCCTGGCGGATGGACGGGTGGTGCTCGGGGAGGCGGCGGTGGCGGGACGGCTGGCGGACGAGGTCGGGTACATCGAAGCGGCCTATGCGGCGGCGCGTCAGCTGGCCGGTCTGAACGATGCGGAGGTCGTCCGCTACACGCGGATGCCCGGCTGGCGCGATCTTCTGGGGGTCCTGATGAAATCGGGAGGTCCGAGCGGCGGGGACTCGGTGAAGGTGCGGGTGGAGGTGCCCGGCCTGATTTCCCCGGTGATGCAACCGGGCCGGTGTTATTTCCTGTGGACCGGCGCGGCCGAGTGACCTCATGGATGCGGCGACCAGCGCGGCGGCCGGCCAGCAGATTCTGGTCGATGTGATGCAGTGGCTGCTCTGGGCGCTGCCGCTCGGGCTGCTGGCGCACCAATGGTTCGGGGAGCGGGTGGTGTCGCTGGCCGGGTGGGACGGACGGCCGCGTCCGGGCATGCCGGCGGACGTGGTGGATGTGGCGGTGGCGGTGGGACTGGTGTTTCTGTTTCGCGGGCATCTGATGGCGGTGGCGCCGGCGGTGGCGGAGGCGCCGGCGCGGGAGCTGCGGGCGTCTGATGTGACCGGGGCGGCGGCGTCCTCGGTGGTGTTGTGGCTGCTGTTGTTGATGTATCTGCGCGGGCTGCGGCAGCGCGGGCTGACGGCGTGGCTGGGTCTGCCGGATGCGCGGCGCCTGCTTTCGCTGGTGCCGCTGGCGTTGATCTGGACGGTGCTGGGCGGGGCGGTGGTGTACGGGGTGGCGTGGGTGTTCGAGCGTCGGGTGTGGTTGCCGATGGGGTTTGAGCCGTCGGCTCAGGACACGGTGCGGGCGTTGACCGAAAGCGGATCGCCCTTGGTGCGCGGCCTGATTGTGGTGTTTGCGTGCGGGGTGGCCCCGGTGGTCGAGGAAACGGTGTTCCGGGGATTTCTGTACCCCACGCTGCGGCAATTCGCGGATGCGCCGTTTGCCGCGCTTTTCACCGCGCTGTTGTTCGGGGCGGTGCACGGGTCGCTGACCGCGCTGGTGCCGCTGGCCGTACTCGGGCTCGTCCTCGTGCTGGCGTATGAATGGTCGCGCGGTGTGGCGCTGCCCATTGCCATTCACGCGCTTTTCAATCTGGCCACCTCGGCCAGCCTGTGGACCAGCGGGTCGTCTCCGTCAGCATGAAGACACGGGTGCCGCTGCGCGACTGGGGCGAAGACCGGCTGGTGGCCCGGCTGGTCCGGGGGCTGCCTTCGGCGGAAGGTGTTGTCGTCGGTCCCGGCGACGACTGTGCCGTCCTGGAGTCGCCGCCGGGAGGAAAGTGCCATCAGCTCCTCAAGACCGATGCCGTGGTCGAAGGGGTGCATTTTCTCGCCAGCAGTCCGCCGGCCGCGGTCGGATGGAAAGCGGCGGCCCGTGCCGTCAGCGATATCGCGGCGATGGGGGGACGGCCGACGCACGCCGTGGTCACCGTGGTCGCTCCGGGCCTCACCGCCACTTCCTGGTTGCTCGCCGTCTATCGCGGGCTGGCCCGCTGCGCGCGCACCCACGGCTTTTCGCTGGCCGGCGGCGAGACTTCCGGCGCCCCGGACGGCGCCCCGGTCATGCTCAATGTCACGATGCTCGGGGAGGTCGAGCCCGGGCGCTGTGTGCTGCGGTCCGGGGGCCGCCCTGGTGACGCGGTTTTTGTCACCGGGCGGCTCGGCGGCTCGCTGGCCAGCGGGCGGCATCTCACTTTCCGGCCGCGACTTGCTGAAGCGCAGTGGCTGGCCCGTCACGTCAGGCCTTCGGCGATGATGGACCTGAGCGACGGATTGGGTCAGGACCTGCCGCGGCTGGCGCGGGCGAGTGGTACGGGATGGTTGATCGACCCCGCCCGGCTGCCGTGCCATCGCGGCTGCACGCCGGCGGAGGCGCTCGGTGACGGCGAGGATTTTGAGTTGCTTTTCACGGTGCCGCGATCGCGGGCGACGCGGCTGCCGGCGGCCTGGCGCACCGCCTTTCCGAAGGTCCCGCTGACGTGCCTCGGCACCTTGGAACCAGCCGGCCGCGAGGAGCCGGCGCTGCACGGCGGGTACGAGCATTTCCGGACGCTCAGGCCGGCTCGTGGCCGGCCAGGCGCCGCCGCAGCAGGTCGAGCGCGGTCTGCGACGTCATGACTTTGAACATGTCCCGCTCAAACGGAAAATGCTCGCGGACCACCAGGGCGCGGGCGGCTCCGGCGGTGGGCGAGGCCGGGGGACTGCCGGCGGCGCGGGAAGCCAGGGCAATCCAGACGGTGCCGACCGGCTTTTCCGGTGTGCCGCCGCCGGGGCCGGCGATGCCGGTGACGGCGAGGGCGTGGTCGGCGCCGCTCACCCGCAGCGCGCCTTCAGCCATGGCGCGGGCGACCGGCTCACTGACCGCACCATGGGTGTCGAGCAGCGCCGCCGGCACTCCCAGCACCTGCTCCTTGGCGGCATTGGCGTACGTGACAAATCCCCAGCCGAAAACCTCGGACGCACCCGGCACGTTGGTGAGCCGGTTGGCGATCAGGCCGCCGGTGCAGCTTTCCGCGATGGCCACGGTTTCGGCCCGGGCGGTCAGCTGCCGCACCACCACCTCTTCCATCAGCTCGTCGCTTTCCGAAAACAGGCGGCCGCCGAACGCCCCGCGCACCAGCTCGCCGCAGGCGTCCAGCGCCGACGGCTTCCCGATCGCCCGCAGGATGACTTCGCCGGGACGGACGCAGTAGCCGATTTCGACAATCCCGGTGGCCAGCATCGGAGCTTCCAGGGTTTCCGCCACCTGGGCTTCGCCCAGACCGAACAACTTGAAATTCCGCAGCTGCGGCGGGTCCCCCGGCATCATCGCCCGCAGCCGCGGTATGATCTGATCGCGCCACATCGGCTTGAGCTCACGCGGCGGCCCGGGCAGCAGGAAAATATGCGGCGTCCGCGTCACTCCGGCGACCGCCCCTTCCTGCGGCGGAAAATACAGTCCGGGGGCCGTGCCGAAAGGATTCACCAGCACCTCGGCGCCGCGCGGCACCTGGGCCTGGCGGTACGAATTGGCATTCAGCTCACGGTGCCGTCGCGCGAGATACGCCCGGATGTGCTCAAGGACCGAATCATCCTGCTCCAGCGGCAGCCCGAGCAGCTCCGCGGTGATCTCCCGGGTGATGTCGTCGCTGGTCGGCCCCAGCCCGCCGGTCACCACAATGACGTCGCTGCGCGGAATCGATTCGAGCAGAGCCAGGCGGATTTCTTCCCCGTCGGGAATGGCGGTTTGCCGCTGGATGCGCAACCCGAGTTCAAAAAGCTCGCCGCCCAGCCAGTGGGCATGGGTGTTGAGCGTCTGTCCGAGCAGCAGCTCGGTTCCGGTGTTGATGAGGTCGATGCGCATCGGGCGCACCGTGCCCGGCATCGCCCATTCAGCAACGGGTCTCGGCATGTGACCAAACGAGACCGTGAGAGCGCCGGCCACCCGGTCACCCACCGGGTGCTTCCGCACCGGGGCGCCGGACGCTCAGGCGTGCCAGTCGACACGCCGGGCGTCTCCCCACAGGTCTTCGAGCGCATAAAGGTCGCGCTTCTCGGGGTGGAAGGCGTGGACCATGATGATGCCATAGTCGAGCACGACCCATTGGCTTTCGTGGTCGCCCTCGGCCATGGCCGGCCGGACTCCCTCGGATTCGGCCATGCCGGCGCGGATTTCGCGGGCGATGGCCTTGAGGTGCGGTGTGGACGACCCGCTGCAGATGACGAAGTAATCGGTGATCGACGACACCGCGCTGACGTCGAGCACAACAATGTCTTCGGCCTTGATGTCCTCGGCCAGACGGGCTGCGGCCACCGCGAGGCGCAGGCCTTCGGTCGGAACAGGCGCCGGTTTTCCGGGGCTGCCGGCGCGCGCGGTTTTTTTCGTGCCCGTGGCAGCGGCTTTTTTCGCAGCGGGTGCGGAGGCTCGGCGGGCGGCCTTTTTCGCGGCGGGCGCGGCGGCCTTTTTCGAGGTTTTTCCGGTGGTGGGGGTGCCGCCGGGCGCCGTGGTGCGGGCGGGGGCGGCTGGGTTCCGGGCCGCGGTGGATGTGGCGGCGGCTTTCTTGGCGGGCATCGGGTGATGGTCCGGGCGTGGGCCGGAATGTCAA
>JALRGF010000571.1 GCA_023253495.1 Verrucomicrobiales bacterium | reverse complement strand
AGAACATATTTGAAATCAGAGTTACTAAAATTCCTCTTTGAAAGCATAAAGGATTCCAAATTTTCTGATTTGTTGTTTGATAAAGAAAAGGCATATTTCAATCCTCTAGGAGTCATATTTGTTGAACTTTCTATTATTGCCCATAAATTCACTGGAAAAGTAGAGATTTCTGTCAAATCTTGTTTTCCTCTTGCTATTAGCAGAACGATGTAAGCCTCATGAGAATCAAGAACAAATTGGCTGGTGGGCACAGTCCTACAAAGCCACCAGATGGCTCGTAGCGGCCCCAACGAGTAGTGATGTGAGGGGTACATGCTTCGAGGGTGATTCGGGCCTCCTGAGCGTGATTCCTGCGGTCCTGATCGCTGATTACAACAAGGCCTTGCACGAGATCAAGCTGACCAACGGCTCGCTGATCAAGGGCATACCAGCCTCGGAGCCTGAGCGCTTCCGTGGTCCACAGTTCCACGGTGGATGGTGTTGATCCTGTGGGTGGGGGCGGTGCAGGCCGAGGATCCGTTGCCGGTGCGGATCGATGCGTTGATGGAGGCGCGGCGGTTTGTCGAGGCGCGGCCGCTGGTCGAGCGGTGGTGTGAGGAACTGTCCCGGCGGTCGGATGCGGCGGCGGTGCTGGCCGAGGCGCGGGCGCGGCATGTGCTGGGCAGTGTGCAGGACCGTCTGGGCGAGCACGCGGCGGCGGTGGCCACCCTGGATCGGGCTCTGGCATTGTACGATCGTGCCGGAGCCGGGCTGCCGGAACGGGCGGCCGCTCTGGATGAGGCCGGGCGCGCGGCGCAGGCGGCCGGTCTGTTTGCGGTGGCCGAAGCGCGGCTGCGGGCGGCGGTCGAGGCGCGGGCGGGCGATCCGCCGGGGTCGGCCGGCTCACGGGCCCAGCGGGCCGATGTGTTGATGAAGCTTGGACGTTTTGACGAGGCGGAGGTTGAGCTGGTGGCGGCCTGGGGGGAGGCGGGTGACGATCCGGCGGCGCGCTGGCAGGTGGCGCGGCAGCGCGGGGTGTGGGCGCAGACACTGGGTCGGCCGGCGGAAGCCTTGTCGTGGCTGGATCGGGCGATGGAATCGGCCGGCGCGATGGGTGATGAGGCGGAGCCGTTGCTGGCATCGTTGCGCGGGCAGCGGGGACAGGTGTTGTTCCAACTCGGGTGGCCGGCGGAGGCCGCGCAGGCGCTGGAGGCGGCGGCTGACTTTTTCCGCGGGCGGATGGATGATTCAGACGAATGGCTGGTGCAGGAAAACAACCTGGCGACCGTCTGGCTCGGGAGCGGACAGGCGGTCCGGGCGCGCGACCGCCTGCGCGCGCTGCTGGAGAGTCCGGCCGCCGGCCGGTGGGAGGACAGTCCGGCATTGATCACGCCGTGGCTGAATGCCGCCGCGGCCGAAGCGGCGGCCGGCAGCCTGGAGCGCGCCACCGACGCCCTCGCGCGGGCCGCCCGCCTGGCCGATTCTGTGCTGCCGGAGATCCATCCTTTGCGGATGCAGGTGGCGGCGGGGCGGCTGGCCTTGGCGGTGGCCGCCGGCGACCGGGCCACCGCCCGCACCGAGGCGAGGCGGGCCAGCGACCAGGCACGGGCGTGGCTCGGGCGGTTGGGGGACAGCGCAGACGAAACGCAGTGGCTCGAATTCCGCCGCACGCTCGATCCAGTCTCCCCGCTGGCGGTGGTGGGGGCGGAAGAAACCGAGGCCCTGGCCGACGCCGTGCTGGCCACCCAGGGACTCGGCCTCGAACGCCTGCTGGGCGCCGGCGGGCCGGCACCCGGTGCGGGCGCGGAACGGGCCGGCTGGCGGGAGACGGTCGCCGCGTTGCCGGCAGGCGCGGTCCTCGTGAATTTTGTGTGGTGGCGGCCGCTGGCGGCGGGCGGTACGTGGTCGGAGCGCGGGCACTACGGGGCCTTGGTGCTGCGGGCCGGGCGGTCCCCGGCCTGGATCGACCTCGGGCCGGCGGCAATGATCGAGGCGCGGATCCGCCGCGTCATTCAGGCCGCCCGCGACACGGTGTCCGCCGGACGCGCCGTGCGTCACCGCGCCAGCCTTGACTTCCAGACCGCGCAACTCCGGGAGCTGGTATGGTCGGCGGTGGCCCCGTGGGTTGAGGACGCGGAAACCATCCTGCTGCGACCCGACGGCATGCTGCATTTTGTGCCCTGGGCCATCCTGCGGGAGCCGGAAGAGGCGGGGGGGGCGGCTCCCGGGAAGTATTTCTGTCAGCGGTACGACCGGGTGCGGGTGGTGGCGCGGGCGGCGGCGGCTCCGGTGGCGGCCGGCTCTCCGGCTGACGAATGGCGCCTGGTGGCCGTTTCTGCGGCTCCCGGGCGCGGGGCGCCGCCTCCGCCGGACGGGTCGGATGCCGGCGGGTTGCGCGGAGATTTGTGGCGCGAGGTGCTGGGCATGGCCGAGTTGCCGGGGGTGGTGTTCGAAGTGACGGCGATCCGTGCCGTGGCGCCGACCACGGTCCGGGTCGCCCTGCCGCCGCCGCGCGAGGCGGTGTTCGTGCGGCCGCGGCCGGCGGCGCCGCCGGCGGTCCTGCATTTTTCCGGCCATGGATGTGCCATGGAGCAGGCCGATGAATGGGGGGTGCCGCGGCTGGAGGCCGGCCTGGTTTTTGCCGATTGTGCCGACGGGTTGCGGGCGCGGGCAGCCGGGCGTCCGGTGGCTCCGGACCGCGACGGTATCCTGACCGCCCGCGAGGCCGCCGGCTTGAATCTGGCCGGGACCCGGCTGGTGGTGCTGTCGGCGTGTCAGAGTGCGCTCGGCCAGTGGCAGCCGGGCGAACACATGACCGGCCTGAGGCACGCGTTTCTGGTCGCTGGTGCGCGCCATGTGGCGGGCACGCTGTGGGACGTCGATGACGCCGTGGCCCCGGTGCTGGTGGAGGCCTTTTACGGCCGCCTGGGGGCGGGGGCGGATCCGGCCGAGGCGCTCTGGCAAACCCAGCGCGCGTGGCTTGAGGCACCGGCGGATGACCCGGCGGTGCGGGCCGCGGCCGCCGGCGCGTGGACGCTGGAGGCCGCCGGGTGGTAAGGGGAGAGTGGCCGGCCGGTCGCGCGAATTTATTTGGTCACGGTCATCACCCCTTTCATGAGGAAGCGGTGGCCCGGAAAGGTGCAGAGGTACGGGTATTCACCGGGCTCGGCGGGAGCGGTGAAGGTGATGATTTCGTTCTGGCCGGTGCCGATCAGCTTGGTGCTGGCCGCGACGATGGCCGCCTTGCTTTCCGCGTCGTCCGGGATGTAAACCTTGGCCAGGGCGGCGGCGGCGTCGGTGGTGATCATCTTGTCAGCGGCCATGCCGAATTTGGCGTCGGTGCCCGGTTTGACGATGATCAGGTTGTGCTGGAGCGGGCACGCCTTGTTGGTGAAGAGCAGGCTCACCTTGTCGCCAGCCTTCACGCTGAACGCTTTTTTGTCATACTGCATGACTGCCGGCACCACGCCGATGATGACCTTGGTTTCGGCGGCGGCGGCGGCGGCCGGCTCGGCGGGTTTCGGTTCTTCGGCGCGGGCGGTGACGGCCGTGGCACTGACGGCCATGGCCAGAAGAGACGCAACAAACAACGACTTCATGGTGGGTGTGTGGGTGGTTCGGTGTGGTGTGTGGTGTGTGGGCGGGAGAGAGGCGGCCGGAGCACGCCTGGGAGCGTGTTCACAGGGCCGCCAGTGAAATTCCCGGACCGGGCACGCGCGTCAATGCGGGAATTTTTTATTCCCGGCTTGCCAGCGGGGCGCGGCTTTCCTAGCCTCGCGCCGCGCGCCGTGCGGTCCCGGCTGCCGGGCGCATTTTCCTGATCTCTGATTGTCACCCACACACCCTGTCCGCCGCAAGCCCATGAACTCGTCGATCCGCTGGAAATTGTTCCTCATGATGGTGCTGGAGTTTTTCATCTGGGGGGCGTGGCTGCCGCTGATCTGGGGGTACCTGGGGCAGGGCGAGGGGGCGCTCGGGTTCTCCTCCGGCCAGATCACCTGGATCGGCAGTGCCTTCGCGATTGCGTCGATCCTCGGGATTTTCTTCAGCAACCAGTTTGCCGACCGTCATTTTTCCGCGGAAAAGTTCATGGCCTTCAGTCACCTGGTGGGGGGGCTGGCGATGCTCGGGCTGTATTTCACGAAGAGTTTTGCGCCATTCTTCGGATTGATGCTGCTGCACTCGCTGGTCTACGTGCCGACCATCTCGGTGGCCAACTCCCTGGCCTTCGCCAACATCAAGGAGCCGTCGAAGGATTTTCCGTTTGTGCGGATGGGCGGGACGATCGGGTGGATCCTGGCTGCCTGGCCGCTGTATTTCATCCTGCAGGGGAAGACCGGAGCCGAGGCCATGGCGGCGACGAAAGCGATTTTTATCGTGTCCGGGCTGGCCTCGCTGGCGCTGGCGGCCTTCTGCCTCACGCTGCCGCACACCCCGCCGCGCAAGGGTGAAGATGGTGACGGCCTGGCGTGGTTGAAGGCGGGCAAGAAGCTGGCGGTGCCGTTCATTCTGGTGCTGTTTGTGGTGACCTTTATTGATGCGACGATCCACAACGGGTATTTCCTGGTGACCGGCGGCTTCCTCGAGAACAAGGTCGGTTTCGCCAAGAACTGGGTGATGCCGATCATGAGCCTCGGCCAGGTCGCGGAGATCCTGACCATGCTGATCCTCGGCGGGGTGCTGGCCAAGTTCGGCTGGAAGACGACCATGATCATCGGAATCGCCGGCCACGCCGCCCGGTTCGCCATTTACGCCTTCTTCCCTGACAGCAAGCCGCTGATCGTGGCCGTCCAACTGCTGCACGGCATCTGCTATGCGTTCTTCTTCGCCACCGTGTACATCTTCGTCGACGCGGTTTTTCCGAAGGATGTGCGCTCTTCGGCTCAGGGGTGGTTCAATCTGCTGATCCTCGGTCTGGGCGACCTGGCGGCCAAATGGCTCTTCATTCCGCTGATGGGCAAATACCTGCCGGCGGGAGGCCCGGCTGATTACAAATCGCTGTTCCTCGTGCCGGCCGGTCTCGCCGTGGTTGGTATGGTTCTGTTGCTGCTCTTTTTCCGTCCGCCGAATTTCGGGCCGGAGAAGGTCGAGGGTGGGGCGGCCACACCGCATTGAGGCGGTGGCTGTGTAAAAGGCCTCACCGCCAGAGCCGTCCGGGGTATTCCCCGGCGGCATGCAGAGCCGCAAGAGCGGTGCGGACATTTTCCGTGTCTTCACGGTAAGTGACGCCGAACCACCGGGCCTCCGACCGCAGGACCCGGCAGCGCAGGTGTCCTTCGCGGATGAGCTGATCGATGGCAAAGGGCAGGAAGAATTCCGCGCTGTCCGTGCGCTGCGGGTCGTCGAGAAACGCGCCGAAAAGGCGTTCAAGGTGTCCGAAGAGCGATGGCGTGAACCCCCAGGTGTTCAGCGAAACCGGTTCGTCACCGGTGAAGACCTCGACCGGCCCGTCGTCCGGGCGGTTTTCGGCGCCGTGGCCGACCGGATGGAGCCGGGTTTTTTCCGTCACGCTGATGAGCTGTCCGTCGTCAGTGGTGCGGCAGATGCCGCGGGCGACCCGTCCGTGATCGGAAAGGGTGTTGCGGAGGGTGAAGGCGACGAGGCAGGACGTCACGTCGGCGGATTCGAGGTCGGGCTGGCTGAGAAAGCCGGCGAGTTTTTCAAACGACTCGCGTCCGTAGAAGTCATCGGCGTTGATCACGCCGAACGGGGTGCGCACGGCGTGGCGGGCGGCGAGGGTGGCGTGGCCGGTGCCCCAGGGCTTGGGGCGCGCGGCCACGGTGGCGGCATCGAGGCGCGGGGTTCCAGCCGGGGCCGGGGGGATGTCATCCATGTCCTGAAAAACGCAGGCGACATCGAGGTGCGGCCGGAATTTCGCGCAGACATCGCGTTCGAAGGCGTCGGCGAACTCACGGCGGATGACAAAAACCACCTGGCCGAAGCCGGCACGCCAGGCATTGAACACGGAATAATCGAGCAGGGTTTCGCCGGCCGGCCCGAAGCCGACGGTTTGTTTGAGGCCGCCGAACCGGCTGCCCATGCCGGCCGCCAGCACCACCAAGGTTGGTTTGATCATGGGGCGCATGGTGCCCGGCGCAGCGGTCCTGGCAAGCGGCCCGCCCTTGGTGCACGGAGAGGGATTCGAACCCCCGACCGCCTCGGTGTAAGCGAGATGCTCTACCGCTGAGCTATCCGTGCATGGGAGACTGCCATCAGCAGAAGTTAACGATGCCGTGGTGAGCGAAGGATGCAAATGGCATCGGCAGGGACTGAAGCGCGGGGTCTTTTGTTTTCCAGGGTGAGGTCACCGCCCCCCGGGACCGCCGCAGAGCCCTGCGGCCCGACGCTTCATGGCGTGGTTCAGGCGGTGGCGGCCAGCTGGTGCGCCTTGAGCACGGTGTCGGCGGCGGTGGCGCCCATGCGCATGGCCGAGTGCATGTTCGGGTAGCAGAAGCCTCCCTGGCGGCCGGTGGTCTGAAGATTCGGAATCGACTTGAGAAACTCCTTCACGGTCTCGTGGTGCGGTTCGAAGCCGAGCCGGAAAACCGGGTAGCCGGTCTCGGCGTGGAGGACGTGCCATTCGACGATCTGATCGCGGTTGCAGATGGCCTCGGCCTCGAGGTCGGCGATGATTTTTTCGCGGACTGCGGGGGTGGCATTCCATTTTTCGTCACCGATTTCACAGGTGGTCTCGACGATGAGGACGGTGTGATCGGGTGGATCAACGGCGAGCCCGGCGTTTTTCGGTTCGCCGATGCGGTGGAAGAGACGTTCGCGATAATAGATATACAATGCGTCGAGGCATTTCGGCTTGTTGATGAGCAGGCCGTGGATGGTGATCGGCTTGTAGCGGAGGTGGCCGGCGGCCTCGCGCACGCTGGCGGGCACGCCGGAAAGGGCATCAAGCAGGTATTTGAGCGGCACCGTGTTGATGACGTGGTCGGCTTCGACGCGGTGTTCCGCACCGGTGGCATTGTCCCGGAATCGCACCGCGGTGACACGACCGTCCGGGCCGCGGTCGAGGGCGGTGAGCGGGCTGTTGAGGTGCACGGTGCCGCCGTGGTCGGTGATGAAGCGGGCGAGCCGCCGCGGCATCGCTTCAGCACCGGTTTTCGCGTAATGGAGGGTTTCCTCGAGCAGCGCGCTGTCGACCGCCTTGACCGAGTCCTTGATGCCGAACTTGGCGAGGATTTTTTTGATCATGTCGACGGCGGTGAGGCGCGGCATTTTCGACGTGATGAATGTCGCGCTCATCTCGGTGGTCGGGAACCCCCAGTAGCGGTGGGTGAAATCCTTGAAAAAAAAGCGGTAGAGCATGTCTCCGTAGAGTTGCTGCAGCGCTTCCTCGGCATTCTTCGGCACGCGGGGAAACAGCTTCTGGCGGGTCTGGGCGATGAGCAGACCGGCGACACATTTGCCGAGGGTCCACGGCGGAATGCCCTTGAGCATGTCGGAAAACTGCAGCGGATACCGGTAGAAGCTCCCGGCCCAGCGGATCTTGGCATTCAGATCGACCGGAAAACTCTCGTCGCCCATGATGGCGAGTACGTCGTCGCAGATCTCCTTGTCGAACTCGTGCAGCATGTGGGTGCCGAGGTCGTAGAAATTGGCGCCGCGGCGGTGGCTGGTGGCGAGGCCGCCGGGGATGGCTTCTTTTTCGATGAGAGTGACGTGCACGCCCGGTTGGCCGACGAGGCGCCGGGCGGCATAAAGGCCGCAGGGACCGCCGCCGAGGACGACAACCCGGAGCGGGGTGGTCGATGGCGGGGGCTCAAGGGATTGGTCGGAGGACGGGGTTGCCGGGGATGCCATGAAGAGCGCTCGGGCCGTGGTGGCGCGGGGGGAGACAGACCGGCGCGCACGGACTCCCTGATGGCTACAAACTCCCGGAGCGGTTGGCAAAGGGAATTGCGGGGGGAAGCGGGCGGAAGCGGGCGCGGAATGGGCGGGGCAGCGTATGCTCCTACGGCGTGGAGTGAGGCGTGCCGAGGCGGAAATAGTCCCGGGCGTTGCGGAAGCAGATGTCGGCGGTCATGGAGCCGACCAGGGTGAAGTCGCGCGGGAGCAGGCCTTCCTCGATTTCGCGTCCGAGGATGCGGCAGAGCAGGCGGCGGAAGTATTCGTGGCGGGTGAAGCTGAGGAAGCTGCGGCTGTCGGTGAGCATGCCGACGAACCGGCTGAGCAGCCCGAGCTGGCTGACGGCTTCGAGCTGGCGCCGCATGCCGTCGAGCTGGTCATTGAACCACCAGCCGCTGCCGATCTGGATTTTGCCCGGGATGCTGCCGTCCTGGAAATTGCCGATCATGGCAGCGACCATCTCGTTGTCGGCGGGGTGGATGTTGTAAAGGATCGTCCGGGCGAGGCGGTCGTCGCGGTCGAGGCGGTCGAGGAAACGGGCCAGGCTGCGGGCGTCGCCCGGATTGCCGATCGAGTCGGCACCGGCGTCCGGTCCGATCCGTTGGAACAGGCGGGTGCTGGCATTGCGCAGCGGGCCGTAGTGGAACTGCTGGGTCCATCCGGCCGCATGATCCATCAGCGCACCTTCGTGGAGAAAGGCGCTTTTGAGGCGGCCCGCCGCGTCCGGGGCCAGCCGCTGACCGGCGCGCACCCGCGCGAAGTCCGCGCGGATTTCCGCCTCGGTGAAATCGTCGGCGTAAAACGTGTCGTTCCCATGGTCGCTGAGCCGGCAGCCGTGCGCGGCGAAATCGTCATGCCGCCGGCGGAGCACGTCGAGATAAGCCGGCCACGAATCGCCGATGTCCCTGCCGGTGGCTGATTCGAGCCGGGCGATCCAGGCGTTGAGCGATGCCGGGTCGTCGAAAGCCATGCC
The DNA here is from genome assembly GCA_023253495.1 of Verrucomicrobiales bacterium. Taxonomy (GTDB): domain Bacteria; phylum Verrucomicrobiota; class Verrucomicrobiia; order Verrucomicrobiales; family V1-33; genus CAJBME01. The sequence continues at coordinate 1,462 of JALRGF010000571.1, read as the reverse complement.
CTTGTCCGGCCGCCACGCGGGAAAAACGCCGAAGGAACAGGCGGGGTCGGCGGCGCAGGCGGCATGATGGTCAAGGGCGTCAGCCGGGTCATCGGTGGTGCAGAGGGCGACAACGTTCGACTGGCGGCAGAGCGAGCGGGCGGTGATCGATTTCAGTTTTTCATTCGCCTCGTCCCAGATCCGGCTGGCGGTGTCGGGGGAGAGCAGGATGTCGATGTCGAAGTAGCGCTTCAATTCCAGGGCGCACCAATGGTACATCGGGTTGCGCAGGCATTTCGGCACGGTGGCGGCGAAGGCGTCGAATTTCTCGCGATCGCTGGCGGTTCCGGTGATGAAGTGTTCCGGGATGCCGTTGGTGCGCAGGACGCGCCATTTGTAATGGTCGCCGGCGAGCCAGAGCCGGGTGAGGTTTTCCCAGCGGCGGTCTTCGGCGAGGTCGCGCGGGGGCAGGTGGTTGTGGAAATCAAGGATCGGCTCGGGGGCCGCCCAGCGGTGGTACAATTCCACCGCCGCCGGGGTGTCGAGCAGGAAGTTGTCGTGTATCAATCCAGCATCCATGCCCCATCCATAAATCACCAGGGCGCCGGACGCACCTGACAATGAGGGTGCCCCCACGGGGGGAGCGGAGTGAAAGATCCTTTATTGGGCGGCGTTCAGGGATGTTTCGCCTGCCATGGAACCAGACAGTTCCCGGGAACCTTTGAAACGGCACCTTGGCTGGCATGATCGTGGGCGATTGCCTCACCGGGACGCCGCCGGCATCATTCAGACAATTACGTTCCGGCTGGCCGATTCTCTTCCTCAGCGGGTGCTTGATCAGTGGGCGCGGGAACTCGAAGGCGAGGACAGGACGAAAGCGGATCTTGAGCGCCGCCGGCGTGTGGAGGCGTATCTCGACACAGGTCACGGTATCTGTTCGCTCCGGGATCCTCATCTGGCTTCAATGGTGGAGCAGGCGCTGCTCTATTTTGACAACGAACGCTACCGCCTGCGCGCGTGGTGCGTGATGCCGAATCACGTTCATGTCATGATCGACGTGTGGGATGGTCATCCGCTGCACACGATTATCTGGTCGTGGAAAAGCTGGACCTCCAGACAGGCCAATGCCCGGCTCCGCCGCACCGGGGCCTTCTGGCACCGTGAATACTACGGCCGTTTCATCCGCGACGCCGCGCATCTTCGTAACGCGGTCGCCTATATCGAGAACAATCCGGTCAAAGCGGGGCTTGTTCCCGCGGCCGCTGACTGGCCATGGAGCAGCGCCCACCGCTGAATGCCGATGATCCCCCCCGGGACCGCCGCAGTCCCCTGCGGCTCGATGTCATTGCTGCGAGGCCCCCGCTGTGACGCCGCTGTGGTAGTGTGGAAAAAGCCGCTTCTCCCAATCATTCCCGTGGCCAATAATATGACTGGCAGGGTCTTCGGTGTGCGGTGGCGACGGGCCGCAGGGGACTGCGGCGGT
>JALRGF010000500.1 GCA_023253495.1 Verrucomicrobiales bacterium | reverse complement strand
TCTGCCCGGAGTCTGGGCGGGCCAGCCCTCCCTGACCTCCAGCCGCTTTGAATACACCGGCGACGGCAGCGGTGACATCCGCCTGCGCATCGGTCCCTCGGCACCGGGCAGCGGGAGGTTTGGCGGCACGATCGACAACGTGGCCGTCACGCCGAACCCGACCGGCCCGAGCATCACCTCGTTCAACGCCAACCCCGCTGTGCTGGCGGATGCGGGCGGCGCGGTGACATTCAACTGGGCGGTCGGAGGCATGCCCTTCGAGTCGCTGGTGATCACCCCCGGCAACATCAACGCTCTGGCGCTCACCGCCCCGTCGGGCCAGGGCAGCTACGTGCTCAACCCGGGGCCGGACGGCACCACCGAATTCACCCTCACCGCCATCAAAGGCGCAGAGAGCCGACAGCGGAAAGTGACCGTCACCCTGCCCCCGCCGCAGATCGCCTCGTTCCAAGTGACCCCGCCGGTGACCGCCCCGGGACAGCCGGTGCCGTTCAGCTGGCAGGTCGAACGACCGGTGACCACGCTGGTGCTCACGCCGGGCAACGTGAATCTGCTGGCCCTCACCAACGCCGGCGGCAGCGGCAGCTTCACCCTGACCCCCGGGCCGGACGAGTCGACCACCTACACTCTGACCGCCACCCGCGGCACCTCCACCGCCAGAGCGCAGGCCACCAGAACCGTTGCCAACTCCGACGCGATCTTTTCCGACGACTTCGCCAGCTTCACCGATGGCACCTTCAATGGCGGACAGTTCCAGTCCGGACTGGTCGTCGCCTTCGGCGGCACCCTCGACGGCTGGGACAAGACGGGCGGCGGCGTGGTCCATGCGGTCGATCGCGCAAACGTTTTTGGCGCCGAAACCAGCCCGCCCGACTTTGCCGTCATGATCTGGCAGGACAACGTGATCACGCAGCTGGCCGCCGTCCCCGGATCCAATGCCTCCGGCACCCCTTACACCGTCACGTTCGACGCGGGCCCCGCGGTCTACCAGGCACCCGGCCAGACGACGGGGATCACCGACGGCCTCCTCATCGAGGTCCTGCGCGCCGACGACAGCGTGCTCTCCTCCCACACCCACCTGCCCGGCGAGTGGGCGGGTTTTCCCGCACTGGCGCCCGGCCGCTTCCAGTACATCGGGGACGGCAGTGGCGACATCCGTCTGCGTATCGGTCCCTCGGCACCGGGCAGCGGGAGGTTTGGCGGCACCATCGACAACGTGGCCGTCGCTCCGGCGGTCACCGCGCCGCTCCAGATCACCGGCATCACCCGCGACCCGGCCACCCTCGCCGCCACCCTCACCTTCAGCTCGGTCCCCGGCGCGACTTATGAAATCTGGACCTCAGCGGACCTGCGGACGTGGGAGCAACTCGACGATGAGGTGACCGGCACCGGATCCAGCACCCGCTTCACCGACAGCTTCCTCGCGCCGGCCCAGCCCCGGCTCTACTATCAGGTCCGGCGGCCCTGATCGCGAGGCCGCCCGCCATCCGTCCTCCGCCCGGCCCCATGCTTCCAAATCCGCTCAGAGCGATCGCCACCGCCGCCATCGTCGCCGCCGGAATCGGTCTCGCCCCCGGTGTTACGGCCGCCGATAACCCTTTGCTCATCAGCGAGTTCATGGCCAGCAACGAGTCCACCCACCTCGATGGCGATGGCCATGCCTCCGATTGGATCGAAATTCACAACCCCGGCTCCGCCACCGTCAATCTCACCGGCTGGCACCTCACCGACCGCGCCGACGCCCCCGCCAAGTGGAGGTTTCCGGAGGTGTCGCTGCCCGCCGGCAGCCACCTGGTGGTTTACGCCTCGAACCAGGAGCGAGACGACTACGTGGATGCCGGCGGCCGCCTGCACACGAATTTCTCGCTCGCGGCCAGCGGCGAGTACCTCGCGCTGATCAAACCCGACGGTGTGACGGTCGCGCACGCTTTCGCCCCGGCCTTTCCGCCGCAGGTGCGCGGGATTTCATACGGGGTCGCCGCGAATCTGGTGACGGTCGGCTTCTTCAACACGCCGAGCCCCGGCAAACCAAACCCGGTTTCTCCTTCCGCGGCGGGACCGCTCATCAGCGGCGTCACCGACAGCCCGCAACCACTTCCGGCGAATGGAGAAGATATCGTGATTCGCGCGCAGGTCGATGCCCTGACCGCCCCGGTCGCCTCGGTCACCCTTCGCTACCGGGTGATGTTCGGGCCCGAGCAGACGGTGCCGATGATCGACCTCGGCGGCGGGCAGTTCACCGCCACCATCCCGCACGCCGCCTCGGCTCCCGGTGAGATGGTCCGCTGGCAGGTCACTGCCGTGGACAGCCTCGGCCAGTCGCGCCGCGAACCGCCCTACCTCGCCCCGACCAACTCACCCCAGTATTTCGGCACCGTCATCGACAACCCCGCGACCGCCTCGCCCCTGCCCGCATTCCATTGGTTCGTGGCCTCCCCGGCCGCCGCCGGCACCACCGGCGGCACCCGCTGCGCCGTTCATTTCAACGGCCGCTTCTACGACAACGTGCTCGTCCGCCTGCGCGGCGCCTCCTCGATCAACTGGGCGAAAAAAGCCTTCAAACTTGAATTCAATACCGGTCACCATTTCCACTACGCCGACGGCTCCCCGCGCGTCGAGGAAATCAACCTCAATACCACCCAGCAGGACAAATCCTACGTCCGCGAGTCCCTCACCTACGAGACCTACCGCGCGGTGGGCGTGCCCGCCAGCGACGCCTTCCCGGTCCATGTCGAACAGAACGGCCGCTTCTTCAGCGTCGCCACCATGGTGCAGCAGGTGGACGAGGATTTCCTCGCCGCCCGCGGGCTCGACCCGGAGGGCGCGCTCTACAAGATGTACAACGGCATCACCTCAACCTCCGGCGCCGAAAAAAAGACGCGCCTCCACGAAGGGACCGCCGACCTGCAGGCGCTCGTCGCCGGGCTCGCCACCTCCAACCCGAAACGGCGGGCCTTCCTCTTCGACCACGTCGACCTGCCCTCCGCCATCAATTATTTCACCGGCGCCATCGTCACCCAGGACTTCGACCGCTTCACAAAGAATTATTACATCTACCGCGATACGAACGGCAGCGGCGAGTGGACCCAGCTCCCCTGGGACAAGGACCTGACATTCGGAGAGCGATTCGTTTCTGACGACATCTCCGGCGACGGATTTCTCGACGAAGCACCCGACGACCCTGCCAGCACCGCCCATCCCTTCTGGTGCGCCACGGGGCACGCCCGCCACGGCGTCAACATGATGGTCGATGCCGTCATCGCCCACCCGGCGGCCCGCGAAATGTATCTGCGCCGACTGCGCACCCTCATGGACGAACTCCTGCAGCCTCCCGGAACCCCGACCGCCCAGCTGAAATTCGAGGCGCGTCTCGACCAGCTCCTGCCGCTCCTCCAGATCGATGCCGCCAAGGACCTGGCCAAATGGGGGCCGGCCGTGATCCCGGAGCAACCGGCCCGTCAGGACCTCGTCACCGCCATCAACCTCATCAAAACAAAATACCTCGCGGAACGCCGAGTCTTCCTCTACGAGCGCCACGGCCTCGGCAGCCTCGGCGACGGCCTGCCCTCAACCCTCGTTTCCGGCACTCCCGGCGCGTCCGTCGCCCGTTACTCGGTGCCCGGCGACGACAGCCTCGGCCTGAGCTGGACCGCCCGGGACTTCGACGACACCGGCTGGTCATCGGGGCCGACCGGGCTCGGCTTTGAACTCATCCCGTCCACCCACTCGCCTCTCATCGCCACCCGCGTCCGGCCGTCCGACCTCCACCCCGCGGCCACCTCCATCCTCCTGCGCCTCCGCTTCACCGTGGCAGACCTGTCCAACGTCGACGCCCTCGAACTCAGGATGAAATACGACGACGGCTTCGTCGCCTACCTCAACGGCACCGAGATCGCGCGCCGGAACCTCGCCGGAACAGCCGGAAGCCCGGTCGCTTTCAACGCCGGAGCCACCAGCCGCCCGGACGCCCAGGCTGTCGTCTTCCAGAACATCGACGTCAGCGCCTTCCCGGAGGCCCTGCGGCGCGGCGAAAACGTGCTCGCCATCCAGGCCGTGAATACCTCCCCCCTCAACTCCGACATGCTCATCCTGCCCGAACTGGTCGAACATCCGAAGCCGGCCTCCCCGGGATCAGTCGGCATCCCCGGCCCCCAGCCCCCCGACCTGCCCCTGGCCATCGGCCGCATCGACTTCAACCCCGCCTCCGGCAATCAGAACCACGAGTTCATCGAAATCCTCAACCCCAACCCCGTCGCCGTCGATATCTCGGGATGGACCGTCGAGGGAGCCGTCGCGCATATCTTCAAGCCCGGCACCGTCCTCCCGTCCCGCACCCACGACATGCCGCTCCACCTCTCCCCCCACGTCGCCTCCTTCCGCTCCCGCCCGTCACCGACCGCCGGCACCTTCGTCCAAGGGAACTACCGCGGCCGCCTCTCGGCCCGCGGCGAAACCATCACCCTCCGCGACCGCGCGGGGCGGATCGCCGCGTCGACAACCTACCCCGGCGCCCCCGGCGACGCCCAGCAGTTCCTGCGCATCACCGAAATCCACTACCACCCGGCCGATCCCGGCGCCGAGGAAACCGCCGCCGGTTTCACCAACCCCGAGGACTTCGAGTTCCTCGAAATCAGAAACACCGGACCGTCACCGATCGACATCGGTGGCGCCCGCTTCGAGGACGGCATCTCCTTCGTCGTTCCCACCGGCACCACCCTCGCCGCCGGTGAAACCGCCGTCGCCGTCAGCCACACCCCCGCCTTCAAGGCACGCTACGGCACCACCCCGCGCATCCTCGGCGAATATACAGGCCGCCTCAGCAACGACGGCGAGACTGTCCGCCTGCTCGATGCCGCCGGCGAAACCATCCTCGATTTCACCTTCCACGACCATTGGTACCCCGCCACCGACGGCGGGAACTACGCCCTCGTCGTCGTCGATGAAAATGCCAGTTGGCAACGCTGGAAAGTCCCCGCCGCCTGGGGCATCGGCGCCACCCCCGGAGGCAGCCCCGGCCAGCCCAACCACCCGGCCACCCTCCAGCAGTACGCAGGCTGGCTCCACCAGCACTTCAGCCAGACCGAAATCCTCGATCCCCTCGTCTCCGGACCCGCCGCCGACCCCAACCGCGACGGCTATCCCAACTTCCACCACTACGCCTTCGGCTCCCACCCCCGAATCACGGACACCCCCGGCATCCAGCCATTCGTCACCCGCAACGGAGAATTCCTCGAA
>JALRGF010000487.1 GCA_023253495.1 Verrucomicrobiales bacterium | reverse complement strand
CTTTGATTGCAAGTATTGCAGGCTGCTGCTGCTGCTTTGATGAACCTGGCCAGTGAGGAAGGCAGCATCAGGGGAACAATTGTGGCATGCAATGGAGTGCAAGCACTTGTGGCTGTGCTAAAGTACGGTGGCCCCGCAGCGTTCCATGACGTCCTTCATGCGGCCGCCGAAGACGCCGTTGACGCCGACGATGGCTTCGTCGCCGGGCTCGAGCAGGTTGGTGGCGAGGCATTCCATGCCGGCCATGCCGGTGCCGCTGACGGGAAAGGTGAGGGCGTTCCGGGTCCGGAACACCTCGCGCAGACGCTCGCAGACCTCGTCCATGATGGCCACGTACTGGGGGTCGAGGTGGCCCAGGGTCGGCGCGCCGAGGGCGCGGAGCACGCGGGCGGGGACCGGGCTGGGGCCGGGGCCGAGCAGGAGGCGTTCAGCGGGGAATCGGGTGTTCATGCAGGCGGCGACTATGCCGGAGGCGGGCCGCGCCAGCAACGGCATCTTTGGCGGCGGCCATGGGCCTCTGGATATGCCGGGGCGCGGAAAACCCGGGGGGCGCCGCCGCGCCGCGAAAAGGGACGGTATTCACAGGCCCACCGACCCATGCCCCCGCTTGAAAACCTGATAGTTCTGCCAGGCGAACCAGGCGAAAAAAAACGCCATGAAGAACGACCCGAGAAAGCGGAAGGCGGCCACCGCGATGAGGCCGGCCACCACCATGCCGATCCCGGCGGCGAGCCGCTGGCGGCGCGGCCCGAGGGCGGCCAGCATCATGTGCCCGCCGTCCAGCGGCAGGACCGGCAGCAGGTTCACCAGTGACCAGAACAGGTTCACCACCAGAATCATGCCGGACAGCTGGCGTTCCATCGGACTGGCTGGCGGTCGTAAATGAAACAGTACTTCCGAGGCCGCCCACAGCAGCAGCCCGAAAACCGGACCGGCGGCGGCCACGATGAACGACTGCCCCCGCGTGAACCGCGCGCCATGAGGGATAGCCAACCCGCCGAAGGCCACCAGCATGATCTCCGGCCGGGCGCCGAATTTCCGCTGGAAAATCACATGACCCAGCTCGTGCCAGAGCACCGACAGAAACACCACCGCCATCCAGATCCCCATGATCCACAGCGCTCCCGGCCGGCTCAGATTGTCAATCTGGCCGCTGAGCAGGGCGGCGGTGAGCCAGAACATCCAGTGGATCGAAACCGGAAAGCCGAAGAGGTGGAATCGGAGCATGGGGAATCGGGCGCGCGGAGCTACCCTCGGAGCGTGGGTGGCGCGGGCGGGCCGGATTACTTCGAATCGCGTTTCGCCTGATTCTTTTTGGTGGTGGTTTTCAGGTGGGCGCGGACCCGGGTGTTGGAGCCGGTCTTGGCCACCTTGTCGGCCTTGATGGCGCCGGTGCGGGCGGGGCTGGTTTTTTTGCGGGCGGAGCTGGTGCTTTTGGCGGACATGGGATGTGGCGGGTTACAACCACCGTGAGCAAGCACGTGTCCGGGGCCCGGCGCAACGGGAATCGGTGGCGGGCGGAGCGGCGGTTCCGGGCATTCTGAGGCATCCCCTGGGAAGTCCGGCACGCTTTTCCCGGGAGCGGGCCGGCGGGGGAGATGGCTCGGGGCCGAAGAGGCTTCCCGCGGGCTCCGGAGGCACCGCGGGCCGGGACTGGAAAGCCTGGCTCCTGAGGCAGGGTTTGAACCTGCGACATGATGGTTAACAGGGAGCCAATCGGAGTAGTCTAACGATTGTACATCAATAGGTCGCCATACGAGAAGCCGGTGGTGTAGTCGATAGCGTTGGCACTCGACCTTATAAGCATCGGCCTCGGGTTCATTTGTCCTTTATAGTGACCATCGTTAGCTCAACCGTCCCCACGCGACCAGTTCAGTTTGCATCGCGCCGCTCACATCGATCCTTAGCACAATCCGTACCGCGTCATCGTCCCATGCCGAACAAATCTCCCCGGTCGTGCAGCACTGCCGCCGCGTCTTCAAGCCGTCCACGGCCGCCAGGAATTCGTTTGCCTTGCACTCCCGCAGCTTGCGTTTCCACCCGTTCTCAAATTGCTGTGCCTTCGCCTTTTCGCTGGTCCGCGTGTTCCGGAGGATCTGTTTCCCCTGAAAAGTGATCTGGAAGGAGTGCGATGGCTCCTGAGGTAGGGTTCGAACCTACGACCTAGTGGTTAACAGCCACCCGCTCTGCCGCTGAGCTACTCAGGAATGACGCGGTGAAAACGCGAACTGGTACACTGGTGCGGTTGGAGCGGCGTGCAAGCGAAAAGTTCACGGGAGCGGACGGTGGCGTTGGGGCGGGCGGGTGTGGGGCGAGCGGATCGTTCGGGGCTTGCGGGGTGGTGGAATCGGTGAACTTTCCGGGAATGGGATGGGGGTTACGCAGTCTGACAGGGGTGTTGACCGTGCTGGTGGGCGCGGGAGTGGGCGGGTGCGGGCTGGTGCGGCAGCGGGCGGGGGCGGGCGCGGGTGACGGGGTGGTTGAGGACATGCGGCGCGGGCGGCGGCCGATGGGTCAGGTGATGGTGGTGGATGAGGCGAAACGGTTTGTGCTGGTGCGTTCGCCGCTGGCGGCCTCGGCGCCGGCGGAGAGCACGCTGGTGGTGAAATCGCCGGGTGGCGCGGCGACGACCGGGCGGACAGCATCGAAACAAGGTGGAGACCGCGGTGGTGATCCGCCATCGACCGACCGGGATCGTCGCCGAGGCGTCGGAGCGGCGATCGCAGGCTGACAATCGGCGGATGGCGGTGCGCCGGCTGCGGCTCA
>JALRGF010000420.1 GCA_023253495.1 Verrucomicrobiales bacterium | reverse complement strand
GTCATCGCGGCCCATCTGGGCGTAGGTACGGCCGAGTTCGATGTGATGGATGAGGCGGTCCGGGTTGAGAGCGATGGCCTTCCGGAAGCAGCGGACAGCTTCCTCGTTGCTGGCTTCCGGGAGGGCGCCGTAGACGACGCGGGCGAGCGCCCGTTTGACGGTGCCGAGGTCAGCGAGCCGCTGGTTCCATGACCCCAGCACGTGCCACGCGAGGTCGAGGTCCGGGTTGAGGGCGAGGGCTTTGTCGACGGCAATCTTGAGCCGGCGCGAGGCTTCCATTTTCTCCTTGTTGCCGAGCAGGGGCACCATTTTGGCGTAGCTGATAGCGACGGAGAGGTGGGCTTCGGCGTCGTCCGGCTTGATGGCGACAGCGCGCATGGCGTAGACCTGCCCCAGTTTGGCGAGGCGCATTTTTTCCGCCTCTCCGGCGGCGTCGGCGGACAGGTGGCGGTACTGGCGGGCGATGCCGAGGAGGACGTGGAGGTTTTGCGGTTCGGCCTTTTCCACCGGCAGGTAGCATTCCAGTGCTTTCTGCGCCTGCAGCTGCTGGTCAAAGGCATCTCCCTGGCGGATGCGTTCGCTCAGCGGATCCTGAGCGAGGGCGGTCGCGCCGAGCAGGAAGCTGAGGGCGAATGCGCGGGCGAGCGGGGACACGGGGTGGCGCTTCATAAACGATGACGGAAGAAACTTCGGAATCGCTGAGTGTACCAACCCGGAGATCCCCGGGCAAATGTGAAAAAGCCCGGTAATTGTAACCGGGCTTTTTTTGGGGAGGGAAAGACGGCGGAGCGCAGGAATCCGGGAAAGCCGTTATTTGGCTTTTTCCTTCCAGTCGCCGAACTTGGCGCCTTCGGCGATCCATTTTTTGAGGAGTTCCTTTTCCGCGTCGGTGAGCGGATCGGCCTTGCCTTCCGGGGGCATGGCGTCGTCATCGGACGGCGGGAGCATGACGGATTTGTAGATGGCGCTTTCCTCGGGTTTGCCGGCGACGATGGCGGTTTCTTTGGTATTTTTGCCGCCCTTGGTCAGACCGGCGACCGAATCCATGGCCAGACCCGCCTTGGGTTTTTTCACTTTGCCGGCCTCATCGGTGTGTTCGGTGGTGTGGCATTTGAGGCATTTGGCTTCGAAGATCGGGAGAATGGCCTTTTCGAAGTTGACCGGCTCCTCGGCGCGGGCGGGGACGGCGAGCAGGGAAGCGGCGGTGAGGGTGGCGATGAGCGATGCGGATTTCATGGGGTTGAAATTTGGAGACCGGCCTCCGGCTATACACATGATTGCGTTCATGGCAGCAGGAAAATTGCCTGATTGTGGGAGCGGGTGGGCGAGGAGAGAGGCTGGGTGGATGGGCGGGGGCGGGCCGAACGGGTGAGGCTCAGAACCGCCAGACAACCCCGGTGCGCAGCGAGACGTCCGGGCTGGCGTCGGTCAGGCCGATGCCGGCGCCGAGTTTCAGGCTGAGGTGGTGGGTGGGCGTGAAGTACCCGGCGGCGACCAGTTCATGTTCATTGGCGTTGCCGAAGTCGCCGATGGCTTCGAGGCCGGCAGCGAGGGCGTGGGAAAACCGGTGCTTGTAACCGGCGGCATACCCCCAGGCCGGCCCGCCGTTTTCCGGCCACAGGCCGATCAGGTTGAAGAGCAGGGAGTCCGACGGGCTGAGGTCCGCCTCGAGGATAAGGCGGGCGTAGGCGTGGTCTTCGCCGTGGCGGTGGATGCCGTCGTAGCGTTCCGGCGGGGCGGGGGGTCGGTCGGTCTGTGTGCTTGCCGGGGCGGCGGATGAGGACTTGGAGGCGGGCGCGGGGTTGGTCGCGGGCGCGGCCGGGGCCGGATCGGGAGTGACGTGGCCGGCATGGCGCAGCTTGCGACCCGGGGTGGCCGGAGCGGGTTCGGGGCAGGGCGGAGCGTCCGGGCCGAATTCCGGGCCGCAGGGCGGATCAGGATCGACGGGTGGGTCGGGCGGCGGG
>JALRGF010000233.1 GCA_023253495.1 Verrucomicrobiales bacterium | reverse complement strand
CCAAACCAGGACGCTTCGTACGCCGAGGCCACGACTACCGCATCGAGGCCCGCCTCGGCCTGCAGCGCGCGTACGGCCTTGGCTGCACGGACGAACAGGCGCACGCCATTGAGGAGGCCCTGCGGCACAACGAGACGGAGTGGGCAGCCCGGCGGATGATCGCGCGGAAGATGGATCGCGCCCGACGCTCGATCGCATCGACACTGGAGAAGTGGGGATCACCGCAGATCGACGTCGCCGACATCGACCCTGCCGCCGACGATGAGGGAATGGACTCGCCGCTGCGACGCCTCGGCATGATCTCAGGTCCGCCCGGGGCCTAGGCGCGCGTTCGTCGATCCCCGCGCGGTGCGGGCCGGCCCTGGGATTCCTCTCAGCATGGCGCATCCGCCGTGCCAACCGTGTGCATCGCGGTGGATCATGGAAGTGTGATCCGCACGCCGCGCGCCGGTGAGATGCTCCCGCCACGCACCCCGATCCGCACCCTGGGTCTGAAGACGCCCAACGCCGTGGCGCCCACCGCCACGACACCAGCGCCCATGGCCGCCTCGTGCATCCCGCTGCCGCTGGGCGAGCAGACGGTCATGACAATTCCCGGATTTGAAGGCGCGCTGGGGCGTCGGAATGCGTATTCGGACAATTTTTTCTCCTTTCCTTACGACTTCAATGCCGACGGCTGGATGGATGTGCTGGTGGTCGGGTTTCCCGGCAAGGAGACGGTGTGGTTTGAGAACCCGCAGGCGGCCGGCGGCCACTGGAAGCGGCATCTGGTGCTGGACCGGACCGACAATGAATCGCCGGCCTTCACCGACCTGACCGGTGACGGGAAACCGGAGCTCGTCTGCATCACGCGGGGCGCGTACGGCTATGCGCAGCCGGACCCGGGCGATCCGGCCAAACCATGGCGGTGGCACCGGATCACGCCGGACCGCGGGTACGGCGCGTTCACCCATGGCCTGGGGGTGGGCGATGTGAATGGTGACGGGCGCATGGACCTGCTGGAAAAGGACGGGTGGTGGGAGCAGCCGCCCTCGCTGGAAGGAGACCCGGCGTGGACCCATCATCCCTTCCGCTTCTCCGGGCCGGGAGGCGCGCAGATGTTTGCGTATGATGTGAACGGGGACGGCCTCAACGACGTGATCACCAGTCTGGCGGCGCATGCTTTCGGGCTGGCCTGGTTCGAACAGTCGCGGACCGGGGAAAAGATCGGCTGGACCGAACACCTGATCATGGGGCAGCGCCCCGACGAAAACCGCTACGGCGTCAAGTTTTCCGAACTGCACGCCCTGGATCTGGTCGACATGAACGGCGACGGCCTCAAGGACATCGTCACCGGCAAGCGGTTCTGGTCGCACGGACGCCTGGGCGACCCGGACCGCAACGACGAGGCCGTGCTCTATTGGTTCGAGCTGACCCGCGGGCCGGAGGGCGTCGAGTACGTGCCGCACCGCATCGACGCCCAGTCCGGCGTGGGCACTCAGGTGGTGGCCGGCAACCTGAATGGCGACGGCCTCCCGGACATCGTGGTCGGCAATAAAAAGGGGGTTTTTGTCCACCGGCAGCAGGTCTCACCGGCGACGGCGGCGGAGGTGGAGGCGGCCCGTCCGCGGCGACTGCCGGCACCGAAGGCGGCGACGGCCACAGCCCCGGTGGCGGCGGACGGACGGCGGTTGAATTTTGATTTCGAAACCGGTGATCTGAGTGACTGGACGGCGGAGGGGGCGGCCTTTGCCGGGGCGGTGGTGCGTGGCGATGCGGTAGCGGCGCGCCGCCCGGACATGCGCAGCGGTCATGCCGGCGAGTACTGGGTCGGCGGCTACGAAAAGGCAGGAGACGTTCCCACCGGCACGTTGACTTCCGCCGCCTTCCCGCTCAACCAGCCGTACCTCGGATTCCTGATCGGCGGGGGATCCGGACGCCAGACGCGCGTCGAACTGCTCAATGCCACCAGCGGCAGCGTGCTGGTGACCGTCACCGGACCGGACAACGAAGAAATGGAGCGCGTCTTCATCGACGGGCGTCCGTGGCAGGGGACCCGGGTCGCGCTGCGTCTGGTGGATGAGGCGACCGACGGCTGGGGGCATCTGAATTTCGACGACGTGCAGCTCTACGACGCCCCGCCGGCGCGGGCGCGCGAGGCGCGCTAGCCGGGGCCCCGGCACGGTTCCGGGGTGGCTGGATGGCCTGAGCGGGAGCGCAGCCAGACGGCGGGTGTCAGCGACGGCACCTCCGAGGGGATGCCGTGAGCCAGGCGGGGGAGGACGTCGGCGAGGTACTCCCTGGGATTGATCCCGAGGCGTTTTGAGGGTATCCGTTCGACGGCCCCGCATGGGCTGGCC
>JALRGF010000204.1 GCA_023253495.1 Verrucomicrobiales bacterium | reverse complement strand
TTTTGAAGGAAAAGGCGTCTGCAGGCCGTGAGTGTGAGGGGACTGGCCGGTCAGCAGGCTGGCCGCCTCCCCGAGCGCGGATGGCAGCGGCGACCGCATGTTGGTGAGGACAAGCGATTCCGCAGCCAGCGTGGTGAGGTGCGGGAGGCGATCACTTTCCGGCAGGTCGGGGGCCGCGGTCCGGACCTCGTCGGACGACAGCATGACGATATTGAGGCGGTCGTCGCTCTTGGCGCGCCCTGATCCGATAAAAAACGGCGCAGTCACCCAACCGGCGGCCAGCACGGCCGCGACCGCGGCAACGCCCAGCACCCGCCGCGCCAACCGGCCGCCCGAGCGGAACCACCGGGCCGCCTGAACGAGGTAAAACCCGCCGGTCCCGGCCGCCACCACCGCCGGCAGAAACTGGAACAATACAAAGAGCACCCGCCCACGCACCTCGTCGGACCATTGCTGCGGCAGGCGGAAATACCACGCATCATACGTGGCCGGCCCGAGGAAATACGGCTGGCTCTGCGCCAGCCGCAGCCACCCATACAGCATCAATACGGCCAGAACAACCAAGGTGCGGGCGACCACGCCCCATCGGCTCGCCGGACCCGGGCCCACCCACAAACGCACCGCCGGGTAGGCCAGTGCCAGCGCGCCCAGTGCCACCACTGCATACCCGGCCAGCACTCGCAAGTGCGAGGCGAGCAGCACTTTCTGGTGGACCGGCTCGGCCAGCCCCTCAAACACCGTACCAGCCGGCGAGGTGGCCAGCGCCAGGGTCACCGCCCCGGTGGCAAAAAAGGCCAGATGCCATCCCGTCACGGTCAGCGCTACCCAGCGCCCGACCCCGGCGGGGCAGGGCATGGCGGAAGCGGCGTCAGTGGCAGGCATGGCGGGTGACAAACGTATCATTCCATACCCCGGATCCGCCCACCGGCCATGGCAAATTTTTCACTCCGCGGCAAACCGCGCCCGCCGGATCGTCTTGCCCTCGCCCAGCCACTGCCGTTCAAAGTCGGTCAGCGGGTAGGCAAAGGCGCCTTCAGGCCAGTCGACCTCCCGGAAGATCCCGCTCCCGCGGATCACCGCCGTCGCCTCATCGAAATATTCCGCATGGTCGGTCTTGAAGAGCCACTCGCCACCGCGCCCGAGCAACCGGTGAACGTCGCGGCAGAAATCCGGCTGGACCAGACGGTTCTTGGCGTGTTTCGCCTTCGGCCACGGATCAGGAAAAAGCAGGTGGATCCGGGCCACGCCACCGCGCGGCAGCAGATGGCGCACCGCATACGGGCTGTCGATCTGCATCGCCTTCACATTGGTCAGTCCGCGACGCGCCGCCTGGCGCGCCACCTTGCGCGCCCGGCCCAGCAGTTTTTCGAGCCCGAGGAAATCGCGCTCCGGATGCGCGGCGGCCAGATCAAGCAGAAAGCTGCCGTCGCCACATCCGACATCGACCTCCAGCGGTGCGTCCGGCCGCTCCGCCGTGGGCGTGAAGATCTCGTGTTTCTGCAGCGTGCGGAAATAGGCAGGCGGCTCGTACAGGCAGGCCGCGCGCACCCGCTGAAGTTCGTCCGGTGTGAGCATCAGGCCAAGGGACGCGGGCGCGAATCAGGTGCAAGCCTGCTTGCCAATCCGTCAGGTCCGGCCTCGTTACCTCGATCCCGCCGCCGTGTCCGCATCCCCAGCCCGCATCCCCGTCATCGCCAAGCGTGGCATCTTCCTGCCGGAATGCGGGTTGTGGCTGGACCCTTGGGACCGCCAGGAGAGGGCTTTTGTCTCCCACGCCCATGCCGACCACTTCGCTGCTCACGGCACCATCATCGCCAGCAAGGGCACGGCGCGGCTCATCGAAGCACGCTTCCGGGGCGGTTCGCAGCTCGAGCCGCACATGTTCGGTCGCGCCTGGACGTGGCGCGGGCACCGCCTCATGCTGCTGCCCGCCGGCCACACCCTCGGCAGCGCACAGATCCATGTGACCCGCCTCGCGGATGGCGCCTCGCTTCTGTACACCGGCGACTTCAAGCTCCGCGCGTCCCGCACCTCGGAGCCGGCCCGGTTTGCGCCCGCCGACACCCTGATCATGGAAACCACCTTCGGGTTGCCGAAGTTCCGGTTTCCCGGAACCACCAAGGTGCGCAACCAGCTGATCCGATTCTGCCGCGAGTGCCTCGACGACGGTGAGGTGCCGGTGCTCGTCGCCTACGCTCTTGGCAAGGCGCAGGAAATCATGGCCCAGCTCGCCGAGGCCGGGTTCCACTGGGTGCTGCACCCGTCCTGCTTCGACATGACCGCTGTCTACGAGTCGCTCGGTCGGACATTTCCACCATACGAAAAACTGGCCGCCGGTGTCGATCCGGCCGGCAAGGTGCTGCTGGTCCCGCCGAGCGCCGCCCGCAGTCAGGCGGTCCGCCGGATCCGGAGCCGCCGCCTGGCCATGTGCACCGGGTGGGCGCTCACCCCGGGCGCCAAGTTCCGATATCAAGTCGACGAGGTCTTTCCGCTTTCCGACCACGCCGATTACCCGGACCTGCTGGCCGCGGTCGAGCAGGTGCAGCCGCAGCTGGTGCTGACCACCCACGGCTACGCCAGCGAATTTGCCGCCGACCTGCGCGAACGCGGCCGCGAAGCGTGGTCACTGGGTGCCGACGACCAGATGGAATTCTCCTTCGGCCTGCGCGGCGGGACCGGCGAGGACGGGCCTGAGACGGACGAGGCGGACGATGATGATAATTCTGCCGCCGCCGAGACGAGCCCCGAGGCCCTTCCGCTCTCGGAGTTCGCCGCGTTTGTGCGCACCTGCGACGCGGTCGCCGCCATCCCGGGACGGCTCTCCAAAATCGAGTGTCTGGCCGGCTATTTCCGCACGCTCGGCGACGACGCCCGGGTGGCGGTGGCCGCCCGGTTTTTCAGCGGGCGTGCCGTGGCGGCCCGGGAGCAGCAGAAGTCGCTGGGCACCGGCTGGGCAGTCATCCGTCTGGCTCTGCTCCAGGCCACCGGCATCGGGGTGGCGCGTCTGCGCGAGATTTCCTCCAGTCAGGCCGACGCCGGAAGGACCGCCTGCCTGGCCTTGATGCACGGACAGAAGGCGGCCCCGCGCGATCTCGGCCTGGCTGACCTCACTGCCTGCATCGACCGCCTGCTCGCCGCCCGCGGCTCGCTGGCCAAGGCGGCCGTGCTCGAGACCTATTTCCGCCAGATGACTCCGGCCGAGGGCCAGTATCTCGTGAAAATCCTCACGGGAGACATGCGCATCGGCCTGAAAGACGGCCTCGTCGAAGAAGCGGTGGCCGTCGCTTTCCAAGCCGATCCAGCCGCTGTAAGGGAAGCGCACATGCTCACCGGCGACCTCGGCGAAACCGCCCGCCTTGCCTTTCGCGGCGAGCTGAGCCGGGCCGGCCTCATTCTCTTTCAGCCGCTCAAACCGATGCTCGCCGCGCCCGAGGCCACCGCCGACGCCATCTGGGAAGCCATGACCGATACCCCGGAACGGGAGGACACACCGGCAGATGCCGTCCGCGAGCCGCCGCGGCGTGAGCGGCTGACGGACCGGGCGCCACCCGCCTCCCTCCCGACCCCGGGACCACGCGTCTGGCTCGAAGACAAGTACGACGGCATCCGCGCCCAACTTCACAAACGCGGATCCCGCGTAGACCTGTATTCCCGCGACCTGCGCAGCCTCGAAGCCGAGTTTCCGGACCTCGCCGGGCCGGCCGCACAGCTGTCCGACGATCTCGTCCTCGATGGCGAAATCATCGCGTTTGCCGAAGGTCGCCCGCTCGATTTCCGCTCCCTGCAGCAGCGGCTGGGAAGGCGCGAACGCGACCTCTTCCTGAACAATGACGTGCCCGTCCGGTTCGTGGCCTTCGACCTGCTCTACATCAACGGCGAATCGCTGCTGACACGCCCGTTGGCCGAGCGGCGCGCCCGGCTGGAGTCGCTGGCACTGACACCCCCCTTCGAGGTGATCCGCCGCACCACTGCCGCCTCGCCGCTCGACATCGAAGCCGCCTTCCTCGCTTCCCGCTCCCGCGGTCACGAAGGCCTGATCGCAAAAAACCCCGCCAGCCCATACTCGGCCGGACGCCGAGGACGCGCCTGGCTCAAACTCAAAAAAGCCCTCGCCACGTTGGACTGCATCGTCGTCGCCGCCCGTCAAGGGCACGGCAAACGCAGTCACGTGCTCAGCGATTACACGTTTGCCGTGCGCGACGAACAGGACGGCTCGCTCCGCACCATCGGCAGGGCCTACAGCGGGCTGACCGACGCCGAAATCGAGGAACTTACCGCCCATTTCACCACGCGCACTCTGAAAGAGGACCGCCGTACCCGTCTCGTCGTGCCCGACATCGTGCTCGAAATCGCCTTCGACGCCATCCAGCCAAGCGACCGCCACGATTCCGGCCTGGCCCTGCGCTTCCCGCGGATCAAGGCGATCCGCCGCGACAAGACGGTGGACGACATCGACACTCTGGCGACCGCGCGGACACTGGCCGGAGTGGAGGGGGATGCGGCGGGCATGGCGACCGTGAGCAGTCCGGTCTGCGGGGCGTAGCCGGCGGCGAAGCGGATGCGGTCATGGATGACGGCGTAAAATCGACCACGCTTCCACGGCAGACGGTCGGCGGTCGGAGGTCGGCGGTCGAGGTGGGGCGCGACCTCTGGGCGCGCAGGCGGTGAGGACGGGCCGCGGCCGGATGGTGGCCGTCGGCTCGAAAGGTTCGCGCGCGGAGGTCGGCGGGGCTGTGGAGTGCGGCGGGCCGTTGGCCCTGGGAGTCGTCGGCAGTCGGCAGCGCTGGGAGTGGCGCCCTGAGGGTGCCATCACCTCGGCCCTGGCCACCGTCAGGACAGTTTCCCTCCCGCCGCCCAGATCAGTGGCGAGTGAGCTTGGTCACTCGGTGCGTCGGTTTGGGCTGGCCGGGGCGGAGATGTTGGCTGAAGGCGGCTGGCAGTTTCAGGCCCGGCATTCGGCCCACCTCCTGCTCCTACGCAGCGTTCACCGCGGCCATCAGCGTGTCCGGGTGGGCCTCGGCTCGCAGATTCACCCTCAGCTCCCCACCCAACACCGGGTGCTCGATCTTCTGGGTGAATTCCGGCTCCGTCTCCGATCTTACCAGTTGCACCGCCGCCAGCGCTCCCCGCTCCCCGATGGTCAGTTTCAGATGTGCAATTTCGATGCCGTGCTTCCGGAGCCGCCGGTGCACGCTCTGGGCCAGCTCCATCAGCCAAGAATCCGCGTCAAATCCAGAAGTGAGTGCAGGCCGTTCCCTTCCGGAGGTGGGCGCCAGTTGGTGGGCATTCGCACTCGCCTTCCCATTGCCCCACCTCACCTCATACCGTCCATTGACCCAGCCTAACCGCGCCTCCCCGACACCATAACGCGCATAGTCCACTTCCATGACACGACGTGTGGCCCCCGTCTCCGTCGTCAGCGCTTGGAAAAGGGGCTCCAAATTGGTACCCTCCCGGCTCCCGATCTCGAGCAGGCGAGCCTCGGGAAATTCAACCGCCAGCTTCGATCGCAGCCTGGCCCGACGTTCCTCCGGCATCAGGTCCACTTTATTGATCACGATGATTTCCGCCTCTTCGAGCTGCTTCCGGTAAATGTAATTCACATCATCCGAAAAGCCTCCGGCAAGGTGTCCCACAGTGGCCGCTGGAGAAATGCCCAGCGGGCCTGAGCCTGCGACCGCCGTCCCTGCTCCAATCCGTGCCATGACTTCCTCCATCTCCGCCTGGATGTCCACAATCTCCCTCGCTTCCGCCTTGGTCAGAGCCTTGGCCGGTTCCCCTTCTTTCGAGAGCGCCACTCCCACCAGTGCGGCCACCCGCTTCTTCGCCGCCAGTGCTTTCCCATTCTTTCGGTTAAAACCCTTCTCCCCTGCCGGCCCCGCGAGCCTCATTGCAGCCGTCCCGGGCATTCCAGCCGCTTTCCGAACTCCCAACACCTGCTCCGCCCGGAACGGGTCTACCAGCACCGCGTACGGCGCCATCACAAAACCCTTCTGGTAGATCTTTTCCAACGGCAGCTTCACCGTCGCCACCAGATCCGTGCAGCTCCCCACCGGTTCCGCAATGAAGACATTCGGCCGGATGCCTGCCGGTCCCCGGCCCCCGGCGCCCCCGTCGGAAGTGCTCGGATTCTCATCCGTGGCCTTTGCAGATGGAATGTTCAGTCCTCGACCCGCCCCACGCGGATGGGCGTTCATTTCCCCTCCCTCCAGCGCCTCCAGTGCCTGCACCAGCGTCTCACTCCGGCAGCAGAAGCACCCGCCGACAATTTCCCGCACCGGAAATTGACCTCCTCCAGCAGCGCCGTATCGACCAGTCCTTCCGCCTGATCGTTGGTGATCAACCCTGGACGATGCCCGTGACGCTGCAAATACTGCGCTAGTCGCAAAATCGTTGTGGTCTTGCCCGCTCCCAGAAATCCACCCACCATGATGAAACGAGGCGCGGAGCGCGTCGGGCTCTTCGGAGGCGTGTCCTGTCTTATCGCTTGAACCTTAACACCTTTTACCCGTGGATCCGATCGCTTCGCCGACGTCTTTGAAGCGGTTGGTGATGAGGTCGGTAGGGATGCACTTTTGGGAGTTGATTTTTTTGCATCTTTTTTCTTTACCTTGGGGGGGGGGG
>JALRGF010000087.1 GCA_023253495.1 Verrucomicrobiales bacterium | reverse complement strand
GGGGGGGCGGCGGCGGCGGCCGGGCTGGCGGCGGCCGGGGCTCCCGGCAGCGGGGGCGGGGTGGATCCGGCGGCCGGCTGCTGCATGCCTTTCATCATTTCCTGGGCGATGCCGAAGCCGACGGCCATCTGGGCGGCGGTATTGGCGCCGCCGGCGCCTTCGCCGCCTCCCTTGGTCATGCTTTCGGCCACCTGGAATTTGACGTAATCATTGAGGTTTCCGATGACCGACATGCTGGAGCGCTTGTCGATGGCGGCCTCCACTTCCGGCGGGACCGAGACGTTCTCGATGATGAAGCTGGTGATTTCGAGGCCGTATTTGGCGGAGACGGCCGGGTTGATGACCGGGAGCAGGGCCTCGCCGAGTTCGCCGTAGCGGGAGGCGACGTCGAGGGCGGGCACGTTGGCCGAGGCGAGGGCGTCGGTGAAGACGCTGACGATGCGCGAGCGCATGGTGTCGGCGAATTCGTCGAGGCGGAAGTTGTGGTCGGTACCGGCGACCTCTTTGAGGAAGAGGGGCACGTTGACGACGCGGAAGTCATAGGTGCCGAACCCGCGGAGGCGGACCACGCCGAAGTCCTGATCACGCATCATGATGGGGTTGCTGGTGCCCC
The DNA here is from genome assembly GCA_023253495.1 of Verrucomicrobiales bacterium. Lineage (GTDB taxonomy): Bacteria > Verrucomicrobiota > Verrucomicrobiia > Verrucomicrobiales > V1-33 > CAJBME01. Next base: position 1,705 of record JALRGF010000087.1, on the reverse strand, counting down.
ATTTGTTGCCGGTGAAGAGGCGGGTGTTGACGAAATAGACGTCACACTTGAAGGGCGAGACAAACCCGTATTTCCACCCCTGGATGCGGGACAGGATGGGAATGTTCTGAGTGCTGAGGGTGTGTTTGCCCGGCCCGAAGGCGTCGGCGAACTGGCCGGTGCTGACGAACTGGGCGGTCTGTGATTCGCGGACGATGAGCTGGGCGCCGTTCTTGATCGCCTTGTCTTCGTCGGGGAAGCGCCACGAAATGGTATCGCGCGAATCGTCGTTCCACTCGATGATTTCGAGCAGTTCGCCTTTGATGAAATCCATGAGGCCCATGAGAATGATGGTGTTGCGGTTGGTGGAAGAGTCGGAATCCGGGGACGCGGCAGAGTAGAGGGCGTTTTCCGGGCGAAAGCAACATTTTCGCCGTGATAAAAGCGGGAGGATTTTGCATGGTGGCGGCGATGTCCGTTCCGGGTGTGTTTTCCCAGTCTGCTTCCGGTCCGCGGCGGCCGGCCGGCCGCATGGTGTCGCTGGACCAGTTCCGCGGGTACACGGTGGCGGGGATGTTTTTTGTGAATTTTGCGGGCGGGTATGAGGTGATGCCGGCGGTATTCAAGCATCATCACACGTATTGCAGTTATGCGGACCTGATCATGCCGCAGTTTCTGTTTGCGGTGGGATTGGCGCTGAGGCTGGTGATGTTGCGCAACCGGGCGGCGCTCGGGGTGCCGGCGGCGGTGGGGCGGGCGCTGCGGCGGATCGGCCTGTTGTTTCTGGTCGGCTTTGTTTTTTACCATCTGGATGTGGACCTGCCGGCGGGCGGGCGGGAGGGCATGTCCTTGTGGAAGCCGGTGACGGCGGCCACGTTGTGGCGGGAGACGTTTCAGACGCTGGGGCACATTGCGGTGACCAGCCTGTGGGTCTTGCCGGTGATTGCCGGTTCGGTGCGAGTGCGGTTGATTTTCGGGGCCGGCTCGGTGCTGCTGCATGCGATGCTGTCGGCGGTTTTCTGGTACGACCTGTTGCATGAGAAGCGGGTGATTGACGGCGGTCCGCTGGGGTTTCTGACCTGGACGGTGCCGGCGCTGGCGGGGTCGTTTGCGTATGATTTCCGGCACGGTCGCGGGGCGGCGGGCTCGTTGCGTCCTCTGTTCGGGTGGGGGGCGGTGCTGATGGTGGCGGGGTACGGGTTGTCGTGTTTCGGGGTGGGCGGGCCGGTGGCGGCGCCGCCGTTTTTTCCGCCGGAGGGAGCGGTCGACATGTGGACGATGAGCCAGCGGGCCGGCAGTGCGTCGTATCTGGTGTTTTCCGCCGGGGTGGCGATGGCGGTGTATGCGGGATTTGTGTGGTGGTGTGATGTGCGGGGCAAGGCGTCGGGGGTTCTGGCGGTTCTCGGGGCCAATGCGCTGGCCGGGTATCTCCTGCATGAAATGGTAATGCCGCCGTTTGCGGCGCTCGCGCATGAGGCGGACCCGTGGTGGAGGGCGCTGCTGGTGACGTCGGCCTTCATGGCGGCGACGACTTGGCTGGTGTGGTGGTGCAACCGCCGGGGGTGGTATCTGCGGTTGTGAAGGATGAAGGATGAAGGATGAAGGATGAAGGGAACTGGTTGGGGGAAGGATTTGTGCTTTCCAAGCGGGGGGCGGTGGCTTGGATCGGGGCGATGAGTGAAAACGGACCGTAGCCGGTGGGGCCTGTTGGCGTGGAGGCGTTCGG
>JALRGF010000461.1 GCA_023253495.1 Verrucomicrobiales bacterium | reverse complement strand
CCAGCGGCCGCGATTACCCGGAAGACACCTGGCTTATCTGCAACGGCTGGTTCATGCACCGGCCATTCATGGGGGAATTTGATTTCCCCTACCCGCCAAACATCAAACCTCTCGTCCTTTCGTTTCACATTCAGGATCCGGACCTCCTGACCGACCGGGTGGTCCGGGAACTCCGGCGGATCGCCCCCATCGGATGCCGTGACTGGACCACGGTCTACCAGCTGCGGGATTGTGCGGTCCCGGCCTTCTTTTCGGGCTGTGTGACGGCAACCATCGGCCAGATCCTGCCGCCGCCAGCCCCTTCAGTGAAGCGACCGCTTCTGGTCGACGTCCGCCCGCGCAAACTGTCGCACCTTTCACCGATGGTTGATCGTTCCTCCCATCATGATGACCGCGTGCGCGATTTTTCACTGATCGAGGGAATCGAGGACGCCCGCCAGACCCTGTGCCGTTATGGCTCACGCCCGAAGATTGTGACAAGCCGTCTTCATTGCTACCTCCCGGCCCGGTCCATGGGGCTGCCGGTCGACTTTATGCCGAACACGCCATCAGCTATCCGTCTGGATGGTCTGCTGGATACCGGTCAAACCGGCTTCGACGCCATGCGCCAGGGTCTGGAAGACAAGCTTGAGGCGATTCTGCGGGTCATCCTCAGCGGCGCCCGCGAGGAAACGGTTCGCGAAAAATGGTCCGAACTGTGCCGCGAGGATGTGCTGGCGGCCCAGCGCCACGCTTCCACCTACCCCCCAGCGCCGGCATCCCATCTGGATGTCCCGGCCATTGTTTCCGACCTGCGCGCGTCGCGCCGCGAGCACGTCCGGCATCGGCATGATGAGGAAACAGTGAATATCGTCATGGCGGTTGATAAGAATCTTGATTTCGCTCTTCCCGTCGTGCTGCAATCGACGGTTGAAAACACCGCACGTGAGCTTCATATGCATGTCCTGTGCCGCGGCCTTGATATCGGATTTCAGGAGCGGATGCTTCATCTGTTTCCGCGGGTCAATTTCACTTTTTACAATTGCGACCGCATCAGTTATGGCCATTCCCTGAACCTTCTCGCCCACACTTCGCTGTCGACACTGGACAGGCTGCTGCTGCCTTCGCTGCTTGGACATCTCAATAAAGTCGTTTACCTTGATGCGGACATACTGGTGCAGGGTGATGTCGGGTACCTGTACGACATCGACCTCGGCGGCACCGCCTGCGCGGGACGGCGGCTCGCCAGCAAGTACTGGTCCAGCATGATCCATCGCCTCACGCGGGTGACAATGGATCTTCCCCCGGAAAAGGCCTGGGAAATCCGGCGACGGCTTCATGATACCGCGAAGCTGAGGAGCCGATGTGTCAACGCCGGGGTGCTGGTCATGAACCTGGCGCTGATGCGCGAGGAGGGATTCACCGGGAACTACCTTCACCTGGTGGAGCAGTGCCGGATGAACGACCAGGATGTCATCAATCTGTACAGCCGGGACCGGATTACCGAGTTTCCCCTGGATTGGAATTTCGTGCCCTTCCAGGATTTTTCCCGTGACCCGCACATCATTCACTGGGCCGGACCGGCCAAACCGTGGGGAAACCACCATGTGCTTTACCGGGACCGCTGGCTGGAATGCCGGCAGCGCGTGCAGGCCCGGGCGGAATCACGAACGCGGCAGCCCTGATCAACGGAGCGGGATGATGGCGGGTCGGAGGGCCGCTGGCATCCCGGTCCCGCGGGACCTCCCCGGCAGGGTTGCCACCACGCAAATTTCTGTCCAACGGTCGGCGGCCGGGTAGGTTGATTCCATGGATCCGGATGTCATTGTTGTCGGTGGCGGGCTGGCCGGGCTGACGTGTGCGCGGGCGCTGCAGGCGGCCGGCCGCCGGGCTCTGTTGCTGGAGGCGGCGGACGCAGTGGGCGGGCGGGTGCGGACCGATGAGGAAGGCGGGTTTCTTTTGGACCGCGGGTTTCAGGTGTTTCTGACCGCGTATCCGGAGGCGCGGCGGTGGCTTGATTACCGGGCGCTTGATCTGCGGGCGATCCGACCCGGAGCGCTGGTATGGGTGGACGGTCGGTTTCACCGCGTGTCCGACCCGTTCCGTCGGCCGCAGGACCTGTGGGCCACGCTGCGGGCGCCGGTGGGCACGCTGCGGGACAAGGCGCGGATCGGCGTGCTGCGGTGGCAGGCGAAGCAGGGGCCGCTGGCAGCGGTGTGGGCGCGACCGGAAACAACCACCATGGAGGCCTTGCAGGCCCAAGGATTCGGGGAAAGGATGATCCGTACGTTTCTGCGGCCGTGGCTGGGCGGGGTGTTTCTGGATCCGGAATTGCAGACTTCGAACCGGATGCTGGAATTCGTGTTCCGGATGTTTGCCGACGGCGTGGCCGCCCTGCCCGCCACCGGCATGCAGGCGATCCCGCGGCAGCTGGCTGCCGGTCTGCCGGCGGAGACAGTCCGCTGCCGGACACCGGTTGAAGCGATTGACAGAACCGGCGTCGTCCTGAGCGACGGCACCCGCCAGCGCGCCCGGCACGTGGTGGTGGCCACCGACGGCGCCACCGCGGCGCGTCTGGTGCCGGGAGTGAAGGCACCGGCGTGGCGGTCGACGGTCACGCTTTACTTTTCCGCGCCGGCCGCCCCGGTGGGCGAGCCGTCCCTCGTGCTCAATGGATCCGGGCGCGGGCGGGTGAATTCCGTGATGGAACTGAGCGCGGTCGCCCCGGCCTGCGCGCCATCCGGCCAGTCACTCATCTCGGTTTCTCTGCTGGGAAATGCCGAGGAAGACGACGCGGCGCTGGAAGCCTCGGTGCGGCGCGAGCTGGGCGGGTGGTTCGGGGAGGACGCGGTGGCGCCGTGGGTCCGGAAGCGGATCGACCGCATCCGGCAGGCCCTCCCGGTGCGTTCTCCGGTGCGTGTGGACACCCCCAGACCGGCTCGTGAGGGCCTGTGGCTCTGCGGCGACCACACGGAAACCGCCTCCATCGAGGGGGCCATGCACAGCGGCCGTGCCGTGGCCGACGCGCTTCTCGGCCGATCCTGAACTCCTGAGACCTGCGATATGACCGGACCCTCCAACGCCCCGCTCTGGATGCGCCGCGTCCTGCTCGCCGCAGCGGCGTACAATATTCTCTGGGGTGGTTTCGCGGTGTTATTCCCCCATGCCATGTTTGACGCGCTCGGCATGGCGCGGCCGAACTACCCGCAGTTCTGGCAGTGCCTCGGCATGATCGTTGGCGTGTACGGCATCGGCTACGCTATTGCCGCCACCGATCCCGCCCGCCACTGGCCGATCATTCTCGTAGGCCTGCTCGGGAAAGTCTTCGGGCCGATCGGCATGGTCCAGTCGCTGGCCACCGGCGCGCTCCCGTGGGCCTTCGCCCTGAATTGTGTTTTCAACGACCTCATCTGGTGGATCCCGTTTGCC
>JALRGF010000060.1 GCA_023253495.1 Verrucomicrobiales bacterium | reverse complement strand
CACCGACGCCGCCAGCCTGATGCCGCACCACACCAGCGACCAGCTGCACGGCGCGGCCCTCCACCGCGCCGGTCGCCCGGCGGACGCCGCCGAGCGGCTGCGCGCCGCGGTCGCCGAGCGCCCGAATTTCGCCCAGGCATGGAACAGTCTGGGCATCGCCCTCGCCCGCACCGGCGCCCTCGACGACGCCGAAGCCGCCTTCAGCAAGGCGGTGGCCGCCGTGCCCGACTACGCCGAAGCCTGGCGCCACCGCGCCATGATCGCCACCCAGCGCGGTGACGCCGCCGGGGCCCTCGCCCACCTCCGCCAGGCCCATGCCGCCGACCCCACCGACATGGCCGCCCGCAACGACCTCGGCCGCGCCCTCGTCGCCGCCGGCCAGTTCGCCGAGGCGCGGCCGCACTATGAAGCGGTCGCCGCCGCCCTGCCCGAAGACGCCAATGCCCAGCTCAATGCCGGCCTGCTCCTCCGGAAACTCGGGCTCAACAGAGAGGCCGATGTGTATTTCCAGCGCACCCTGGCCCTCGACTCCGCCAATCCGCATGCCCGTGAGGCGCTGGACCGGTGACCGCACCGGCCGCCCGCAGCCACACCGGCCGGCACCACACCGCCCTCCGCAAATCAACGCTTGCTCCCCCGCCCCGCCGCGCCATGTCTCCCGCCCATGAGCCAGACCCTGAACATCGCCGTCCTCGCGGGCGACGGCATCGGACCCGAAGTCATGGAAGTCGCCCTCGACGTGCTCCGTCGAACCGGTGACACGTTCGGATTTTCCCTCTCCCTCAACCAACAGCCGGTCGGCGGCGCGGCCATCGACGCCGTCGGTCAGGCGCTGCCCGCCGCCACCCTCGCCGCCTGCGAACAGGCGGACGCCATCCTCTTCGGATCAGTCGGCGGACCGAAATGGGAACACCTGCCGCCGCAGGAACAACCGGAACGCGGCGCCCTGCTCCCGCTCCGCAAACACTTCGGCCTCTTCGCCAACCTGCGGCCGTCGGTCTGCTTCCCCGCCCTGACCCACGCCTCGCCGGTCAAAAACGAATTGATCCCGAACGGGTTCGACGTCCTGTGCGTGCGCGAACTCACCGGCGGGCTCTATTTCGGCCAGCCGAAATTCCGCCGCGAAATCGACGGCGAAATGACCGCGGTCGACACCATGGTCTACAAAAAAAGCGAGATCGAACGCATCGCCCATGTCGCGTTCGCCGCCGCGCGCACCCGTGGGAAAAAACTCACGTCGATCGACAAGGCGAACGTGCTCGAAAACGGGCTGCTCTGGCGTGCCACCGTGACCGAGGTCGCCCGGCAGTACCCCGATGTCACCCTCGACCACCTGTATGTCGACAATGCCGCCATGCAGTTGATCCGGCGCCCGGGCAGCTTCGACGTCGTGCTCGCCGAAAACCTCTTCGGAGACATCCTCAGCGACGAAATGGCCATGATCGCCGGCAGCCTGGGCATGCTCCCGAGCGCCAGCCTCGGCGCCCGCAAGGAGGGCGGCCAGTACTTCGGTCTGTTCGAACCCAGCGGCGGCAGCGCGCCCGACATCGCTGGCCAGGGCATCGCCAACCCGATCGCCCAGATCCTTTCCGCCGCCCTCATGCTCCGGTTTTCGTTCGGCCTGAACGATGCCGCCACCGCCATCGAATCCGCCGTCAAAGGAGCCATCGCCGACGGTTTCCGCACCGGCGACATCTGGAGCGAGGGCACCACTCGCGTGGGCACCCGCGGCATGGCCGACGCCATTCTCGCCCACCTCTGAGATCACGGTCCGGCGGAAAAAAAAGCGCCGAGACGCGCGTGAAAAAAACCAAAAGCCCCGACGGCCGGCATGCCATCGGGGCTTCGTTTTTTTGCCTCCGGCGCGACTTTCCGCCGGTGTCACTTCCAACCGGTGCCCGCGGCTACGGTTCCAGCACGCGGTAATATTCAACCGGCCCGGTCCCCTTCGGCAGGGTGAAGACCAGATTGCCGCCCACGACCGTCGGGGTCAGCGTCTGCACGGTCCACGTTTTCAGATCGACGCTCCGGGCGATCCGCGCCGTCGCCGCCGCACCACCGGCCGCCTTGTAGGTCAGCACGACGGAACCGCCGGTGATCTCGATGCCGGTGATCGCGCCGGGCGTTGACGGAGTCACGCCGGTGGTCACCGGATCATCGGTCAGGCCAAGCCCGCCCGGCGGCACCACCACCGTACCGGCCCCGTTTTTGGCGAGGATCGGCAGGTACGGGGCACCAACCTCGGCTCCCTTGACCTGCAGGAAGGCGCCGCCCCCGCGCTCGAACATGCCGACCTCGATGTCATAGGTCCCCTGGGCCAGGGTGATTTCCGTCTGCGTATTGCTGTCCCCGGTGAGGCAGTCGCAGGTCACCTGATCCCCGGCCGCGTCGATCGCGCTGAGGTTGGTGCCATTGACCAGGATCTGCGAGAACGTCTGCCCGCTGATCCGCACAAACGCGCCGTCATCACTGTTGAAACCGATGACATACGTACCGGTCTTCGGCACCACCAGCTTGGCCGTGCCGCGGAGAGCGAAATCGTCCTGGTCTCCTCCCGCATTTTTCGGAAACGGCAGCACCCCGGCATTGGTGTCCGGATCTCCGATGTTCATCGCGTCAAAGGACGAGGCCGGACCGGCGGTAGCCTCCAGATCCGCCAACCCCTGCTCCCAGTTGCTGATTTGCTCACCGCCCGGATCGGACGACACCACCGACCAGCCGGCCGCGTCCACCCCCAGGGCGGTGAACGAACTCTGCGCGGTCTGCACCCCGACAAGGTTCCACGAAGCGGTGTCGGCATCATTGGCAAAGGCCCCCTTGGCCACATAGATCTCGCCATGATCCCCACCCCCGCGCTCCCACCAGAAAAACTCGATGCGGTAAACACCGGGTTTGA
>JALRGF010000013.1 GCA_023253495.1 Verrucomicrobiales bacterium | reverse complement strand
CCGCGAAACACCGTATGACGACTATGTCCGCGAGTTCCTGCTTCCCGGCAAGCTGTCCCAATTCGGACCCGGCGTGGCGGTCGCTGATGTCAATGGCGACGGAATGGACGACATTTTTGTCGGCGGGGCGGCGGGGCAGTCCGGGGAGCTTTTTCTCCATGGGGCGGACCATCAGTTTGCTCCCCTCGTCGGCCAGCCCTGGGAAAAGGATGCCGGGGCCGAGGACATGGGAGCGTTGTTTTTTGATGCCGATCGTGATGGCGATCTCGACCTGTATGTTGTTTCAGGCAGCACCGAATGGCCGGTCGGGGATGCCCGCTACGCTGACCGCCTGTACCTCAACACCGCCGCCGCCGGGGCCACGCCGCAGTTTGTCAGGGCCACTGAGGCCCTGCCCGATCGCCGGGAATCAGGGTCGTGCGTGGTCGGTGCCGATTTCGACCGCGACGGGGACATCGATCTGTTTGTCGGGTCGCGCTCGGTGCCCGGCGAATACCTGGTGACCCCGGCCTCCGCGCTGCTGCGCAACGATACCACCACGCCGGGGCAGGCGCGGTTTACCGAGGTCAGCAACGCCGGGGCTTCCGGATGGCGCGAGGCCGGTCTGGTCACCAGTGCAATCTGGAGTGATGTCGACGGCGATGGCTGGATCGACCTGCTGGTCGCCGGCGAGTGGGGGCCGGTCCGGCTCTTTCACAATCGCGAGGGGACACTGGTTGAGGCCACCGTCGAAGCCGGTCTGGAAGACCGCCGCGGCTGGTGGAACAGCCTGGCGGGCGCCGATCACGATGGCGACGGCGACATCGATTACGTGGCCCTGAATGTCGGACTGAATACCAAATACGGTCATCCGTCAGCGGCCAAACCGGTCGTGCTGTACCGCGGCGACATGGATGGCAACGGCGCGGTCGACCTGATCGAAGCCAAGGCGGCGCCGGAAGGTGAGCTGCCGGTGCGCGGGCGGTCGTGCAGCAGCAATGCCATGCCCTTTATCAAGACGAAATTTGAAACCTACAAGGCGTTTGCCGCCGCCAACCTGGCCGGCATCTACACCGACACCACCCTCGGCCAGGCCCTGAAAATGTCCGCGACCGAATTCGAAAGCGGACGCCTCCTCAATGAATCCACCCCGGGCCGCCCGCGCCTCACCTGGCAACCGCTTCCACCCGACGCCCAGATTTCCCCGGGATACGGTGCCGTGTTCGCCACCCTCGTCCCCGGGCAACCGCCCGCACTGGTCGTCGCCCAGAACCTGCATTCCCGCGAGCCGGAAACCGGCCTGTGGCGCGGCGGTCTCGGTCTGTTTCTGCCCGGCGGGGCCACGGCGGGGGAGGATCCGTCAGTCAGCGGACTGCTCATCCCGGGCGATGGCAAAGGCCTCGCGGTCGCGGACCTCAATGCGGATGGGTGGCCGGATCTGGTGGCGACCCAGAATGACGACCGCCTGCTCGCCTTTGTCCACCGCGCCGGGACCACGCCGCGCCTCCGGTTGCGGCTTCAGGGAGCCGCCGGAAACCCGCAGGCCATCGGGGCGCGGCTGACCGTGCGCTTTGCGGACGGCTCACGGCAGACCCGGGAAATCGCCGGCGGCTCCGGCTACCTGTCGCAGTCAGCGGAGCCGCTCAGCTTCCCACTCAGCGCCCGGATGATCCCACCGCGGAGCGTGGCGGTCCGCTGGCCGTCGGGCCGCGAGATGGAGGCGGAAATCAAGTCGCCTTCCGATCAACCCGTAATCCTGACCGAGCCGGTCGACTGATTCCGCTTCATCTGCGGGTCGGCGGTGTCTTTCGCCGGCAGCACGACGCCGGTCCGGTGCTGCCGGCATGGAGCCCAGTGGCAGTCGTTTTTGGCCGGACCCAGGGCATTTCAGTTGAGGGGAGGCAGTGGGGAGCGGATGAGGCGCAAAGCGGAGGCTGGCCTGCGACGACATCGTGCGAAGAGTGCTGGTCCGGGTTTCTGGATGAGTGGGAGGAGGGCGCCTCTGAGCAAAGCGAGGACCATGGCGGAGGCCGGACGACGAAAACGAGGCGAGTCCTCTTTCCAGAGAGCGTCGCGTTTCCAATGGTTTTTATT
>JALRGF010000740.1 GCA_023253495.1 Verrucomicrobiales bacterium | reverse complement strand
TGTTGGCTTCCTTGACGTGGGTGCGGAAGTGCATGCGGGTGGCATTCCACCAGCAGAAGAACGGCTGGCCGGCTTTGTGCTGGCGGGTGATGAACTCCTTGGCGGCGGCGAGGGTTTCCTCGTCGATGGTTTCCATGCGCTTTTTGGTGAGCGGGCCGGTGTCCTTGATGGTCTGGCCTCCCTTGCCGTCGGCTTTGCAGTGGAGCACGCCGCGGGGGCCGAACTGTTCGCGGAAGGTTTTGCCGTTGGCGAGCTTCATGTCGCCCGGGTAGTCACGGTTTTCCGGTTCCTCCTCGGCGTTGAGGTGGTAGAGGTTGCCGAGGAATTCGTCGAACCCGTGCATGGTGGGCAGGTGCTCGTCGCGGTCGCCCTGGTGGTTTTTGCCGAACTGGCCGGTGGTATAGCCGAGGCTCTTGAGCACGGTGGCCATGGTGACGTCGGTCTTCTGCCATCCTTCGGCGGCGGCAGGCATGCCGACCTTGGTCATGCCGGTGCGCACGGGCACGCTGCCGTTGATGAAGGCGGCACGACCGGCGGTGCAGCTTTGCTGGCCGTAGTAGTCGGTGAAACCGACGCCCTCGCGGGCGATGCGGTCGATATTCGGGGTCCGGTAGCCCATCATGCCGCGGTTGGTGTGGCTGATGTTCCAGGTGCCGATGTCGTCGCCCCAGATGACGAGGATGTTGGGTTTTTTCTCCTGGGCCTGGGCGCCGGCCGTGAGGATGAGTCCGCACAGGGCGGAGAGCAGGGTGAGGTGTTTTTTCATGTGGGTGGCGGAGGTGGGGCCCGGGCGGTTCGGGGCGACGCGGAGGCGAAGCACCGCGGGGCTTCGGGCGAGGAAGAACTCTGGCGTGCCGGGCGGAGATGCTCTTGAAATAAAGTCATGATTCACATAGCTTGTGGTTATGGTCGTATTTTGAAGACAGACAGAAGTGGTGGTTGAGGGGGGCGGGAAATGGAACCGGTGAAACCGGAGTCATGAACTATTCACTGCAACAGTTGCGCCACCTGGTGGCAGTGGCGGAAGCCGGCAGCCTGGGCAAGGCGGCGCGGCTGGTGCATGTGAGCCAGCCGGCGCTGACCAAGAGCATTCACAAGCTGGAGGAGGGGGTGGGGCTGCAGTTGTTTGACCGGGACGGGCCGATGCGGTTGACGGCGGTGGGGCGGGAGTTTCTGGTGCGGGCGCGGCGGCTGCTGGCGGAGAGTGCGGAATTGAGTCTGGAGGTGGCGCGGCTGACGCGGGCGGCGGGCGGGCATGTGGCAGTCGGCTGTGGTCCGATGATGCCGGAGGCGCTGGTGGCGCCGGCGGTGGCGGCGATGATCGGGCGGCGGGAGGCGCCGCGGGTGACGATTGATATCGGGAGCTGGCCGGGATTTGCGGAGCTGCTGCGGTCGGGGCGGCTGGATTTTTTTGTGGCCAACATCACGATGCTGGGGGACGAGCCGGATCTGGAGATTTCGGCTTTTCCGCCGGAGCCGCTGGTGTGGTGTGCGCGGCCGGGGCATCCGTTGGCCGGGCGCCGGGCGATTCCGGCGGAGGAATTTCTGGCGTACCCCATAGTGGGGCCGTTATTGCCCGGGTGGGTGGACGACTGGTTCCAGCGGCAGACGGGAGCGGTGACGGGGGAGCCCTTCCGGCTGGCGGTGACCTGTTCGCACTATCCGGCGTTGAAGGTGATGTTGCATGGCGGCGACTGTGTGAGCGGGGCGATCCGGTCGGTGTTGAGCCGTGATTTCCGTGACGGCACGCTGGTTCCGTTGGATGTGGCGTTGCCGCCGTTGACGATGCAGTCGGGGATTGTCTGGTTGCGGCACCGGACGCTGTCGCCGGCGGCGCGGGCGTTGGTCGACGGCATCCGCCGGCATGTGAAATCACTGGAGCCGGTTCAGGCGGAGGGTCGGCCGGTGCGCCAGAGGCGGGCGCCGAGCAGGAAGAGCGGGACTTCGAGCAGGAAGTAGAGGGCGATGAGCGCGAGGAAATCGGGCCGTCCGAGCAGGGAGGTGGCGAGGGCGGCGGCCAGTCCGACGTTGCGGACCGGGAAGGTGATGAGCACGGCGAGGGCGTCGGGGGAGGGCAGCCGCCACCAGCGGGCCCAGAGGGCGCCGACGGCGGTGCCGGCGAGGAGGAAGAGGGCGACGGCGGGCAGGGCGGACGGCCAGGTGGCGGCGAGCTGATCGCGTTGGCGGACGAGGCCCCACGCGAGCACGGCGAGGATGCCGGCACCGGCGAGGCGGCCGCAGGGGCCGAGCCAGCGGGCGGCGCATTGCGGATGGCGCGAGCGGATGACGAGGCCGAGGGCGATCGGGGCGAGGGCGAGGGCGAGCACGCGCAGGACGAGGGCCCAGGTGGGCGGGCTGAGGGGAGGGTCGTGCGGGCGTACTGCCTGCAGGGTGCCGAAGACGAGGGCCATGCCGAGCGGGGCGGCGAGGCAGCTGAGGGCGTTGAGGGTGACGGCGAGGGGCACGGAGCCACCGCCGAGCAGGGTGTAGTAGTTGACGATGTCGCCGACGGGGCAGGCGGCGAGCAGGATGAGGGCGGCGGTGGCGGCGGGGCTCAAGCCGAGGGCCCGGGCGATGGCGAGGGCAAGCAGCGGGAGGGCGACCCATTGGACGGCCACGGTGGTGGCGAGCAGGGCCGGATGCTTGCGGCAGGAGGCGAGGTCGCCCGGCGGAACAGCCAGCCCCACGGCCAGCATCATGAGCCAGGTGACCGTGAGGATGGCGAGGTTGAACGGGTCCATGGGCCCATGGGCCGCGGTGCGGCCGGACCGGCGCGTCCGGTCAGAACCGCAGTTCGAACCCGACGAGCGGCCCGTGGGTGACCGTGTCGAGGGAGAAGGATCCCTTGCTGTAATCGATGCCGAGGCCGCGGTAGCCGGCGGCGATGCTGAAATGGGGATTCACGTTGTAGCCGAGGCCGAGGAACGCCTGCCAGACGAGGTCGGAGCTGGCTCCGAAGCCGCCGATGTCCGCGTTGTAGCGGAGGAAGAGGGATTCGGTGAGGTCGGCCTGGCCGCGGACGCCGATGATGGGATCAGCCCAGTCGGTGTCACGGGAAGCCACGAGGTCGTCGCCATGGGTGAGGCGGCCGGTGAGTTCGGCCTCGATCACGGTGAAGCGGGCGCCGGCGAAGATGTCCATGTGGTAGCCTTCGGTCTCGATGACGCGGTAGGCGAGGAACGGGCTGATCAGCCATTGTTTTTGTTCGAAGCGGAAGCTGTCGAAGAGGCGGCCGCCGGCGCCGATGTCCGAGGACGTTTTGCCGTAAACGAGGTCGACGCCGAGCGACCAGCGGTCGATACCGGCTTCGAGCACGCCCATGACGGCCATGTCGAGGGTGTCGAGGGTATCGGCCATGCTGATATCGACGGGGGCGCTGAGCGGGCCGATGCCGATATCGCCGTCGATGGCGGTGAGCCAGCCGTAGGGGGCGGCGCGGAACCACCAGCCGCCGGACTCGGCGGGTGTGGAGAGGGGGGCGGGGGCGGGACTGGAGCCGGGGGCGCTGGTGCCGGCGAGGGCGGATCCGGCGAGGGCGACGAAGGTGCTGAGTAAGCGCAGGGTATTGTTAGGCATGAGGTGGGGTGGTGGTTTTGCGGGGGATGGGTGAGTCGGGAGGGAGCGGGTGGCTCTATAGTCACAGCCCGCGGTGGCCGGCAAGGAGATCCGTGGCGGGTGGCGGTGCGGTGGGGCTAAGGACAGGCGATTTCGGCGGCGCGGGCGGCGCGGAGCAGGGTGGGTTCGGCGAGGGGCGGGGCCATGAGCTGGAGCCCGACGGGCAGGCCGTTGCTCTGGCCGCAGGGGATGCTGATGCCGCAGATGCCGGCGAGGTTGGCGGCGATGGTGAAGATGTCGGCGAGGTACGTCTGGAGCGGGTTGTCGGAGAAGGAGCCGAGTTTCCAGGCGGTGGTCGGGGTGACCGGGGAGGCGATGAGGTCGACGCTGGCGAAAGCGTTGGTGAAGTCGCGGCGGATGAGGGTGCGCACTTTCTGGGCCTTGACGTAATAGGCGTCATAGTAACCGCTGCTGAGCACGTAAGTACCGAGGATGATGCGGCGCTTGACTTCGGCGCCGAAGCCTTCGGCGCGGGAGCGGGAATAAAGGTCGTTGAGGTCGGAAGGCCGCTCGGCGCGGTGGCCGTAGCGGATGCCGTCGAAGCGGGCGAGGTTCGATGAAGCTTCGGCGGTGGCGACGATGTAATAGACGGCGACGGCGAATTCGGTGTGGGGCAGCGAGATGTCGACGATTTCCGCGCCGGCATCGGCGAGTCTGGTGACGGCGGTGTCGATGGCGGCGCGCACGCCGGGGTCGATGCCGTCGATGAAATATTCCCGGGGCAGGCCGATTTTCAGGCCGCGCACGCCGTCTTCGAGGCCGGCGAGGTAATCCGGCACGGGGGCGTTGAGGCTGGTGCTGTCGAGCGGATCGTGGCCGGCCATGGCCTGGAGGAGCAGGGCGGCGTCGGCGACTGATTTGGTCATGGGGCCGATGCCTTCCAGGGAGGAGGCGAAGGCGACGAGCCCGTGGCGGGAGATGCGGCCGTAGCTTGGTTTGAGGCCGACGATGCCGGTGAAGCTGGCGGGTTGGCGGATGCTGCCGCCGGTGTCACTGCCGAGGGCGGCGAAGGCGGAATGGGCGGCGACCACGGTGGCGGAGCCGCCGGAGGATCCTCCCGGGGTGCGATCGGGGTCGTGCGGGTTGCGGGCGGGGAAGAACGCGCTGTTTTCGTTGGACGAGCCCATGGCGAACTCGTCCATGTTGGTGCGGCCGAGGGGGATGGCGCCGGCGGCGCGGAGGCGGGCGATGGCGGTGGCGTCGTAGGGTGAGACGTATCCCTCGAGGATGCGGGAGGCGCAGGTGCAGCGGTCACCGGCCACGGCGATGGCATCCTTGATGGCGATGGGCACACCGCCGAGCGGTCGGGAGACGTCAGCCTGATCAGCGAGGCGCAGGGCCTCTTCGATCTGGGAATCGGTCAGCGGCAGATACCCGCCGAGGGTACGGTCGCGAGTGCGGGCGGCCTCGGCGACGGCGAGTACGGCGTCGCGGGGGGTGATGTCACCGGCGCGGAGCTGCTGGCGGAGGGCGTGGACGGTCAGGCTGGTGAGCATGGGAATCACTCGACCACGCGCGGGGTGAGAAAGAGGTGATTGGCGGAGGCCGGGGCGTTGGCGAGCGCCTGGTCGGCGGAGAAGCTGGAGCCGGGCTGATCGGGGCGGCAGAGTGTCGGAGTTTCTTCGGCGTGCACGGTGGGTTCGAGCCCGGCGACGTCGAGGCGGTCGAGGGTGGCGATGTATCCGAGCACGCTGGTGAGCTGCGACTGGAAGCGGTCGGCTTCCGTCTCGGTCAGGTCCAGGCGCGCGAGGCGCGCCACGTATCGGACGTTGAGTTCGCTGGCCATGGGCCTCAGTGTTTGCGGCGCATGAACGTCGGGACGTCGAGGTCCTCGCCGTCCTCGATGGTAGGTTCGGCCTTGTCGAAGCGGCCGCGGTGGGCGGGGAGCGGGCGCAGGGTGCTGTCGAATGTTTCCTGTTCGGCACGGGCCTTGGGTGGTTCGGCGGCGGCGGCGGGCGGTGCCGGCTCGCGGGCGGTGCGGCCGAGGCTGGCGAGGA
>JALRGF010000718.1 GCA_023253495.1 Verrucomicrobiales bacterium | reverse complement strand
GCGTCTTGTAGAACGCGTCGAGCGGGTAACAGCCGCTCCTCAGGCCGTTTCGCGGCGCGGTCGTGCAGTCGCTGAAGGTCCGGCAGATCAAGCGCGTGTTGATCGGAGCGCCCGCGGCCGCCTCCCGCAGAAACTGCGGATACGAAAGCGCCATGCGCCCGAGCCCGACGGCGTCGGTCCATCCGTCGCGCACCGCCGCCTGGGCGACCAGCGGCAGATGTTCCTGCAGGTATGAGTACCCGGTGCCGACAAAGACGAGGCCCGCCGGCGCCGCCGCCCTGACCTCCCGCAGCGCCTGCATCTGCCGTGCCACATCAATCAACGGGTCGCAGGCCGGCTGATACCCGTCGCTCGGCGGAAATGCTGCCGGCCGCTGGATGTGCGGCGTGTAGTATGGCGAACCGGCCGTGGCATTGATCAGGCGTATTCCGAGGTCCGCGCAGAGCGCGACGAACCGGTGGGTCTCGCTCAGATCCATCTGCCGAGGGTCGTCCGCCGCCACCCCGAAGCCGTACCGGTACGGCAGGCAGCCGGAAAAATCCTCGGGAATCCCGGGCCCGAGCTTGCCCGGTTGCGCGCGCGCCGGGTCCGGCCGGTGCGGGACCATGTCAAACAGGCTCAGCCGGACCGCCAGATCGATCTCATTCCCATCCGCGCGCAGGCCGGCCACGATGTCCCGCAGCGGGCGGGTCCGGTTTTCAAACGATCCGCCATAGCGTCCGGGCCGCGTGTGCGCCCCGAGAAATTCATGCAGCAGATACCCGTGGCAATGTTTCACATCGATGAAATCCGCTCCGGCCTCCCGCGCCACCCGCGCCGCCCGCACATAGTCGGCCACCAGCACGTCCATGTCATCGTCGCTCAGCACCTGGGCATCGCTGACCACATTGAATTTGCGATCGAGCAGCGGATGCCGGTACGCCACCCGCGACTCCCATTCCCGGGAATGCGGGCGGCAGAAGCGGCCGCTGTGGGTCAGCTGAAACCCGATGACCAGATCCGCATCATCTCCCCAATGCGCGCGGTGCGCCTCCCGGCACTCGGCCACCAGCCCGGCAATCCCCTCCCGGTTTTCCTCCGACAGAATCAGCTGGTTCGGGTTGGCCCGGCCGTCCGGACGCACCGCCATCGCCTCGCCCCCGCAGATCAGCTTGGCCCCGCTCTCGCCAAACCGCCGCCAGCGCCGCCGCATGTCATCGGTCACTCCGCCCGCGGTCGTCCCGTCCCAACCTTCCATCGGGTGCACCGCCAGCCGGTTGCCGGGCGTGCGCCCGTTGAGCACCAGCCCGCTCATCGGCTGCAGCAACGGAGATTCCGACACCGGCACCAGTGCCTCATCACACGGCACCTCCACCCCGAGGGACGCCGCATGCGCACGAAAGGCCTCCGGCGTCTTCAAGGTGGCCAGGCGGACGATCTTGGGAAGTTCGGCGGACATGAGCTTCTGCCTATCGGGCAGAAGCTCATCTGTAAAGCACCGTCCTCCTTTATACTACCGGAGAGGCCGCCACGCTCAATTACCCGGCCGGATTCACCACCGGTGTGTCGTTTTATTATTCAGCCGTCAATCAGCCGGGATCAATTTCCATTTATGACGATCGCTTCGACAATATCACGCTGGGAACCGACATCCCGTGGAAGGCACCGGAGGGCGGCGCTTCCCTGATCCTTTTCGGAATCGGTCTCGCCGGGTTGGCCGGGTTGGCCGGCGCCTCGCGCCGACGATAGCTGCCGGACGGACCAGCCGCGGTGGCGTGCCGCGCCTGCTTCTCATTCCGCCGTTCCGGCCGGACCGGAGGTGCCGGATCTGCCGGGCGGGCGGGGTGGCGCGGATGGCGCGGCGTCCCCTCCCGTGGTGGTGGAGGCGGCTGCGGTGGCCACCGATGTATAGTGGGCTTTCTGGTCGATGAAGAATTTCCATGACACCACGTCGTCCTTGTCCTGACCGAGCCGGCGCAGGCGCACCCGCACGCCGATCTCCGGCTGGCGCAGCACGCTGACCGGGCGGTAGGAGAGGTGGCGGGTGGTGGCGTCATACACTGCCGGAACCTCGCCGAATCCGGGCATGCGCATGACCACGCTGGCCGGATCGATGTCATCAAGCTTTGACAGGTCCACGCGGATGAGCGGGCGCCGGTCGGTCACCGTTTCATTTTCGCCCGGCGAGACACTGACCAGCGGTGCTGTCGGTGTGTTGTCGCCGCCCGGCTCACTGCCGAGCAGCTGGCGCCCCGGGTCTTCCAGGCTGCCGCCGAAGCTGGTGGCGATCCGGAAGTTCCGGTCGTCCTCGTCGTTCCCGAAAATGATAAACCTTCCGATCTCGGCGATCGGTGTGTCCCACGACGTGCGCACCGGATTGCAGGTGAACAGCGCCTCATAGCCCCAGTCGGTGGTGCCGCGCCGGGCCATGTCGGGCGTGTAGTGGCCGCCCGGGTAGGCGAAGGTCGCGACCTTCACGCCGAATTTTGATTCGAGGAAAGCCTTGGACTCGCGGAATTCGCGGTCGAGCCACGCCTCGTAGGCGGCCGGCGGGCCTTTGGCGCGGCGTCGGAATTCCGGCGGGTACGGATGCGAAACGCTGTGGGCGCCGAGAGTCACCCCGTCGGCCAGCAGCTGGCGAACCTCCGCGCTGCTGAGCGCGCGCCCGCCGCCGTCGACGTAGTTCTTGTACAGAAACAGGGTGTACGGGAACCCGAATTCACGCAGCACCGGGTGCGCCAGAGTGAGGATGCTTTTCCAGCCGTCGTCGATGGTGATCATGATGGCGGGATCGGGGATGTCCTTTTCGCCGCGCCGCCATGCCAGATAGTGGTCCATGGAAAGCACCGGGAGCCGGGCGTCACGCAGCGTCTGCAGCTGCCGCCGGAAATGATCGATGTTGATGACCATGGGGTTGGTCGACTTCGCGGTGCTGAAATCATGATAACAAAGCACCGACACCTGCGCCGATTTCTTGATTTTCAGTTCGGGGGCGTGGGCATTGAGCGGAGCCTCGCCGGCGGCGGCCGGCACCGGCGTGGACGGCTCGACCACCACCAGTTCCTCGATCACCGGAGCGGGCGGCGGCGGCGGGGCGGTGGCGACCGGAGCCCGGCGGCACCCGGCCGGACCGCCGGAAACCGCCAAGGCCACCCCCATCACGGCCAGCAAATGCCTCGAAATCATCGGCCTCGAAATCATGTGAAGACTCTAATCCCGCGACGCCCGCCCTGCCACCGAATCCGTCGAGCGGAAATCCCGCATCTCTTCCGGGTTGCACGCCCCGCGCCCCCGGCCATCGCTGTGCGCGCATGAAATTGATTTCCTGGAATGTGAACGGTCTGCGCGCCGCGCTGCGCGCCGGACTGGCCGACTTTCTTGCCCGCGAGCAACCGGACGTCCTTTGCCTCCAGGAAATCAAGGCGACCCCGGCCGATGTCGACGCCTCGGTCTTTGACGGCTATCACGTCACCTGGAACCCGGCGGTCCGCAAAGGGTATTCCGGCGTGCTTATCGCCACCCGGGACCGGCCGCACACCACCAGCGCCGGCCTCGGCCTCCCGGAACACGACGAGGAAGGCCGGGTGCTGGTCACCGAATTGGACGACCTCCAGGTCGCCACCGTTTACACCCCGAACGCCCAACGCGGCCTGACCCGGCTCGACTACCGGCTCGAATGGGACCGTCAGTTCACCCGCTGGCTGCGCGCCCGGAACCGGAAGAAACCTGTTGTCGTCTGCGGTGATTTCAACTGCGCCCACGAGGAGATCGACCTTGCCAACCCGCGCGAGAACCGCCGCAATGCCGGCTTCACCGATGAGGAACGCGCCGGGTTTTCCGCGCTGCTCGAGGCGGGTTTCACCGATGCCTTCCGCGCCTTGCATCCGGGCGAACCCGGGCACTATTCATGGTGGACCTACCGCAGCGACGCCCGCGCCCGCAACATCGGGTGGCGGCTGGACTACTGGCTGGTGTCCGACGCCCTGCGTCCGCGCCTGCGCCGCACCGCCCTTCTCCGCGAGGTCATGGGATCGGACCACTGCCCGGTCCTGCTGGAACTGGACGGGCCGAGCGCACCCGGCGCTCCGCCGCCTTGAGCACACGGTCGTGACGGTACCGGCCGAGCGCCCGCGTCCACGCCGGCGGGCCTTCCTTCTGCAGGGCGATGACGCGGTCGCAGAGCCGCGGCAGGCAGCGCACCAGATTATCGACTATGGTCACCGTGGCCGTGCGCGCGGTGCGCGAAAGCGGGTTCAGATCCACGGTGATGACGTCCTTGCCGGCGGCCCGCAGCGCCTGGCAGCGGTCGCCATCCTCCAGCGGCACAAAAACCACATCGGCCCGGGCAATCCCCTCAGGATGAACAAACCGGCGGTTGTGGTCCAGGCCCGGCAGCACCACGGTCCGGCTCGGCATCAGCACCCGGCCGGCCCCGGCATCCTCCAGCGCCCCGCGGATCGCCCGCTCCCGCGCCTTCGAACTGTGGAAAATGTTCACCTCCAGCGCCGCCCCGACCAGCCCGGCCAGCCGCACAATTTCCGGCGCCGCCAGCGCGGCCACGTTGCCATTGACCGAGACCACCGGATGCCGCGCGCGCAACAACAGAGCCGCCGCGGCATCCACGGCCAGTTCCGCAAAGGGATGCGTCGCCTCGCCCAGCAGATAATCAAACGCCTCGCCCCGCCCCTGCGCGATCAGCCCATGCACGGAAGTGATCCCGCGCTCGACCCCGGCCACAATCCGTTCGCGGGTGAGCAGCGACACATAACGCGGATGGCTCGAAGGAACCCCGGAGGCGGCAGATCGGCGGGCTGGCATGGGATCCGCCCTTAGCGCCAACCCACCCGCTTGTCACGCGCTTCGGCCATGCGTAGACTGGCATGTGACCGCGTCCGACACCGCCCACCCCACCAACGTCAAGCTCGGCAACGAAAAGCTGATCCGGGTGCTGCCCGGAGCCTCCGCCCGCCTTTCCAGCCTGCTCGAAAAACAGGGACGCGCCACCTGCGGCGCCCTGCGTATCGCCGTCGTCGGCGGTGGATGCTCCGGCCTGCAGTACAAAATGGACCTCGTCGACGGCCCCCGCGACCGCGATATCCTCGTCCCCACCGGCGGCGTGCGCGTCGTCATCGACCCCAAAAGCGCCCTCTTCGTCAGCGGCAGCGAACTGGACTTCTCCGACGACCTCCAGCAAGGCGGCTTCAAAGTCAAAAACCCCAATGCCGTCATCACCTGCTCGTGCGGCGAATCCTTTGCCGCATAGCCCCGCCCCGCCTTTTGGCCGCTCCCGCCTCGAAAGCCCGCCCTGCCAACCCCCGCCAGGGCACCTGTCCCGTTGTCGCACCGTTGTCGCAATTCCTCGACAGGTGCCGGGATGCAGGCACCGTGCCGGAGAATGATTTTATCCGACACCGAGATCCGCGCGGCCATGGAGCGGCGGGAAATTGTCATCGAGCCGTTTGATCCCGAATCGCTGGGGTCAAACAGCTATGACGTGCATCTCGGTCGCACGCTCGCGGTCTACGAGGACGAGATCCTCGATGCCAGAAAGCACAATACCGTGCGGCACTTCGAGATCCCGGAGGACGGGTGTGTGTTGCTGCCGCTGCGGACGTATCTCGGCGTCACCCTGGAGTACACCGAGACCCACCGGCATGTGCCATTTCTCGAGGGCAAATCGAGCGTCGGCCGCCTCGGGATCGACATTCACGCCACCGCCGGCAAGGGCGACGTCGGATTCTGCAACCACTGGACGCTCGAAATCTCCGTGGCCCAACCGGTACGGGTGTATGCCGGCATGCCCATCGCCCAGCTCATCTATTTCGAGGTGCGCGGCCCGATCGCCGTGCCCTACGACCGCAAAGTGTCCGCCAAATACAACACCCGCAGCGACAAGCCGGTTGAATCCATGATGTGGAAAAACTCGTGGTGAAGCGGCCGGGCGGGAGGGCGCGGCCGGCGCCACCACCGGCTGCGAAGCAGCCACAGACACCCAGGAACATCCTCCGTGCGGCGGCCCGGCTCACTCCGGCCGGGCTTCGAGGCCGGGGTCGTCCCGCAGCTGCAGGCCTGCGCCGGGGCTCGGGCCCGGTCGGGGTTCGGGTGCCGGGCGCGGCTCCCCACCGCCGCCGGAAGGGCGGGCGGTCGTTGTCCGGCGCGGGCGCACCGGTTGTTTTTTCGGAGCGGCCGCCGGCGCCTCCAGAAACCCGGCCGCGGAAAAACACCAGACCACCAGCTTGGTCGGGCTGTCCTTGGACGGGGTGAACGCCGCCGCCTGCCTCCAGCCGAAGCCGGGGGTGGCGCGGGTTTCCACCGGGGCACCGAACGCCAGCGACACCTGATCGGCCAGGCTGGCATTCACCCCGTCGGCACGATGGGCCGCCGCGTGTTCGTCCCCGATGATGACAATCGGAGCCCCTTCCCCGGACACCGTCGCCGGCACCATCCGGTCGCCCTGAGCCCA
>JALRGF010000707.1 GCA_023253495.1 Verrucomicrobiales bacterium | reverse complement strand
ACCGTCATCAAAATGGCCACCGCCTTCGGCCTCTCCATCGGGCTCGACGAGTCCGGCATGCTCCTCGCCCTCATCGTCACCCAGTTCGTCGGCTTCCCGTCCGCCATCGCCTTCGGCCGCCTCGGCGAACGCCTCGGCGCCCGCACCGGCATCCTCATCGGCATCAGCGTCTACGCCGGTGTCTGCCTCTTTGCCACCACCATGAACTCAACCGCCGAATTCTTCGGCATGGCCGTCATCATCGGCCTCGTCCAGGGCGGCGTGCAGGCGCTCAGCCGCTCGTTCTTCGCCTCCCTGATCCCCGCCGACCGCTCCGGCGAATTCTTCGGGTTCTACAACATGGTCGGCAAATTCTCCGCCATCATCGGCCCCACCCTCATGGGACTCGCCGCCCTCGCCATCGGCACCCGCGCCTCCATCCTCTCGCTCCTCCTGCTCTTCGGCATCGGCGGATGGCTGCTCTCCCGCGTTCCGGGACCGACCCGCCCCCGCCTGCCCCCCACCGCCTGAACCCGCCGCACCACACCCTCACCGCCGCACCCCCCATGCTCCGACCACGCAAAAAATACACCGTCCACGACCTCCTCCAGCTCAAAGGCCGGCGCTGCCTCACCCACATCCATGTCAAGTCGCCGGAAGAGGCGGCCGCCGCCGAG
Source organism: Verrucomicrobiales bacterium (assembly GCA_023253495.1). Lineage (GTDB taxonomy): Bacteria > Verrucomicrobiota > Verrucomicrobiia > Verrucomicrobiales > V1-33 > CAJBME01. The sequence goes on along the minus strand of JALRGF010000707.1, from coordinate 6,882 downwards.
GCCGCCGGCGTCGACCTCATGAGCTGCAGCTTCGACACCCCCGAGGCGCAGGCACGCCTGCCCAGGCTGGTGGCCGCGGCCCCGCAGAGTTTTCTGTCGGCCGCCACCCCGCACGGCCTGGCCTCGCCGGAAGAAGCCATCCGCGTTGCCTTCCGCGCCCTCGAGGCCGGAGCCAGCTCGGTCTACTGCTCGGCCAGCCCGTTTTTCATCGAAGCCATGGCCCGCGAAGGCATCCCGGTCGTCGGCCACCTCGGCCTGGTCCCCCGGCACGTCACCTGGACCGGCTACCGCGCCATCGGACGCACCGCCGAAGAGGCCCTCGCCCTCCACCGCCGCATGAAGGATCTTGAGAATGCCGGCGCCTACGCCGCCGAAATCGAGGTCGTCCCCCACCCGCTCGCCCGCTTCCTGAGCGCCCGCACCCGCATGCTTCTCATGTCGCTCGGCTCCGGCCCCGGCTGCGACACCCAGTTCCTCTTCTCCGATGACATCCTCGGCGACTACGACGAACGCCCGCCACGCCACGCCAAGGCGTACCGGAATTTTGCCGCCGAATACCGACGGCTGCAGGAGGAACGTCTCGCCGCGTTCCGCGAATACATCGAGGACGTCCGCACCGGCCGGTTTCCCGACCGCAGTCACCTCGTGGACATGGACCCATCGGTCATCGATCAGGTCGCCCGGAGTCTCGACGGCTCCCCGTCCTGACCTCCGGGTATAACCTCGCTCCGCGGAACATCCGCGAAACCAGGCTCATCTCCTCGTGGCCACACCCAGGACCCCCTGACGCGTCCCCGTCATCACCACACTGTCGAGATTCGCCTGGTGGGTGGTATTCCTGCCGTTGAGGCGGAACCGGAGCTTGAAGGCGCTGCGATTGGCGGCCTCCGCCGGCAGGGCAAAGGTGACCCGGTTGTAAACATTGGAGCGCACCGACTCAATGGTCGTCCAGCGACTGCCGTCCCACCACTCGACAAACAGCCACTGACTGCTGCCCAGTCCGATGGTCCGGCGCGCATACGAAACAATGATATTTTCATACCCGACGGTACTGACGACGCGCTCCGCCCACGTGGACCTCTGCAGGCGCAGGCCATGGGTCCCCTCATACAGGGCAGCCGCCGAAACCAGCGTATAAGTATTTTGCCTCCTCCACCCGTTGCCGAAAACCCCGGCGTCAAAACCGTCCACGAGAAGGTCCGTCACCGGCGGCGGAGCCACCGGGGTGGCCGTCACCAAGCCGGCATCAACCGATTCATGACCGCTGAGGTCCTCGGCGCGCACCGCGTAATGATAGGTGAGGCCATTCTCCAGTCCGGCGTCGACAAAAGCCGGGCTGGTCACAAGATCCGGGGTCAGTTCTTCATAATGAACGGCGTCCATCGACCGCCAGACCGAATAGCCGGCCAGATCAATCTCCGGAGAAGGATCCCACGAGAGCCGGACCTCGGCATCTCCCGCCACCGCCACCAGACCGGTCGGGACCGCCGGCGGCACCGTGTCCAGCCCCGGTTCCGGCGTCGCCGCCAGAGCGGCGGCGGCATCAACCCGACCATACCCGAAGACGGAATCCACCCCGGCGGCGCCCAGATCCTCGGAGGTGGTACGCAGGATCCTCTCGACCTCGACCGGCGTCAGATCAGGATTCCGGGACCAGATCAGGCCGCACAGGCCGGCGACGATCGGAGCGGAAAAACTGGTGCCACTGACCGCGCTGTATTTGGCATCGCCACCGTTGGAAGTGGTGGCCACACTGACCCCCGGGGCCACCAGATCAACCAGTCCACCGTAGTTCGAAAAGTACGCCCTGGCATCATTGCTGTCGGTGGCGCCGACCACGATCACGTCGTCCTCCCGATTGCCGGTCAGATTCGCATTCTCGTTGCCCGCCGCCCAGATCAGCAGCGCCCCCTTGGAGCGGACATAGGTCCCGGTACTGAACACGCTCGCATTGTTCACACCGCTGTAGCTGACGCTGACCACCTTGTCTCCGGCATCCGCCGCCACGCGCGCGGCCAAGGTCAGATCGGAAAGCGATGCAATGCCATCCGAGCTGTCGGTCACCCGCAGCATGCGGTGCCCGAGATTCCAGCCGATACCGGAAAGCCCGAGGCCGTTGTTGCCATTGGCGGCTGCCGAGCCGGTGCACAGAGTGCCGTGCCCCTGGATGTCGAGAATCGCCCCCCCTTCGCTTTCCCACAGCCGCGACGGCACGTGATACCCTTCCTGACGATGGAGCTGGAGATCCGCATGAGTCGTCCGGATGCCGGTGTCACAGATGGCCACCACCACCGAGGGCGAGCCGGTCGTGACCGCCCAGGCCCCGCAGCTGTCCAGCCGGTCGGCGCGGTGATGCCACTGATTGCCGATCAGCGGGTCGTCCGTGCAACTGACCGGATACACCAGCCAGTCCGGCTCCACATACGAGAATGCCCCTGTTTCCATCAACCTCCCGGCCACCGCCTCCTCCGTCTGCCCCGCCGGCACCGGGATGACGTATTCGTCCACTTCGGGATTCGACCGCCGGATGCCGAATCCGGTCATGGCGCGGGCCGCCTCCACGCGAAGCTGACGGAACTTCCGCTCGGAATACCCCCGGACCACCGATTCCGCGGCCTGAATGGGGCGCGCCGTCACAAAGCCGCTGAAAGCACGCTTGCCGGGAATGGCGACAAACGTATCCGAAGGGCGCCTTTGCGCCAGCAACGAGGGCGAGGAGAGAAAAACCGGCACCAAGGCCAGACAGCACAGAGGCGTTGAGGATTTCATATCGGGGTACGGGCACCCCCAAGGTCCGATGGACGAGAATGCCACCTTAGTTCTATCGCCGCCTCGCGGGCGCCGTCAACCGGAGCCAGGCCTTTTTGACCTCAACGGCCCGCCAGCCACCACCCGGTCCCCTCTCAGCTTTCACTTGCGCACGGGCCACGGCGGTTTAGGATCTCCCTTCGCTTCCAATCCTCCTTCTGCCCGGAAGCCCGAGGGCCGGCACCCCCGCCAGGCCCCCCTTTGACCTTTCATTACCCATCCATGCCATGAAGTCCGCGATTCATCCCAATTACATCGAAACGACCATCTCCTGCGCCTGTGGCACGGTGTATCACACCCGCTCCACTGTCCCCAGTATCTCCGTCGGCATCTGCGCCGCGTGCCACCCGTTCTTCACCGGCGAACAGAAATTCATCGACACCGCCGGACGCGTTGACAAATTCACCAAACGCTTCGGCGGAACCTCCACCGTGCGCCGCACCAAACCGAAATTGGCCGCCTCCGCCTGACCGCCACCCGGCGTCACGTGCCGCTCCGGCGCCCGCCCCCCTCCACCCGAAGGTGAGCCCACTCTGCCCGCTGGCGGAGCGCTCGCCTTTTTGTTTGCCCCCGGCCGGCCCCGGCCGCCGCCCCCACCTTTCCATCCCCCGCTGCTGAATGGATTACGCCCCGCTCATCGATCGCAAACGCCAGCGCTTCGCCGAACTGGAAGCCCAGATAGCCTCTCCGGAATTCTTCAGTGACCCGAAAAAAGCCGCTGATTCCACCCGCGAACACGCCCGCCTCCGGAAACTGCTCGACACCTGGGACGCATTCACCCGCACCCGCACCGAACTGGCCGAAAATCAGGAAATGGCCAGAGGCCCGGACCCGGATTTCGCCGCCATGGCCGCCACCGAGATCCCGGCCCTCGAACAACAACTGGCCGCCCTCAACGAACAGGTCATCTACGCGCTCCTGCCGCCCGACGGCACCGAGGACCGCGATGCCCTGCTCGAAATCCGCGCCGGCACCGGCGGCGATGAAGCCTCGCTCTTCGCCGCCGACCTGCTCCGCATGTACACCCGCTACTGCGACACCCGCGGCTGGCGCGTCGAGACGCTCGACAGCAGCCCGTCCGAGGTGGGTGGCTTCAAGTCCATCACTCTCAAAGTTTCCGGTGACGAGGTCTTCCGCTTTCTGCGCTACGAGAGCGGCGTTCACCGCGTCCAGCGGGTCCCCGCCACTGAAACCCAGGGCCGGATCCACACCTCCACCGCCACCGTCGCCGTGCTCCCGGAAGCCGAGGAAGTCGACGTCCAGATCCGCCCCGAAGACATCGAAATCCAGGCCAGCCGCGCCGGCGGCCCCGGCGGCCAGGGCGTCAATACCACGGATTCCGCCGTCCAGGTCTTCCACAAACCGACCGGTCTGGTCATCCGCTGCATCGAAACCCGCTCGCAAATCAAAAACCGCGAACGCGCCATGGCCATCCTGCGCGCCAAACTCTTTGAAGCCAGACAACGCGAGGAACAGGAAAAATATGCCACCCACCGCCGCAGCCTGATCGGCTCCGGGGGACGCGAGGAAAAAATCCGCACCTACAATTACCCCCAGAACCGCGTCACCGACCACCGCATCGGCCTCACCGTCTACAACCTCGACCTGTTCGTCGAAGGTCAGATCGATGACATGGTCTCCGCCCTCCAGCGGCGGGACATGGAGGACCGGATCGCCGCCCTGCAGTCGGAATAACGCTCCAAAAACTCCCGGCCGGCGTACTTTTTCCGTGCGGGAACCGCCCGCCGTCCCCATCATCGTTCCGTGCCCACTCCGCCCATGCTTTGCGACGTCTGCCAGACCAAGGAGGCCAATGTCTTTTTCACCCAGATCGTCAGCGGTCAGGTGCAGAAGGTGAACCTGTGCGAGGAATGCTCGAAACAGAAGGGCGTCACCGACCCCACCGGCTTCGCCCTCGCCGAACTCCTGCTCGGCATGGGCACCACCGAGGAAAAACCTGAAACCAAGGGGCCGACAGGAACCACCTGCCCGGCCTGCGGCTTCTCCCAGAGCGAATTCAAACGCATCGGCCGCCTCGGCTGCCCACGGTGCTACGACACGTTCAAGTCCGAGGTCGAAACCGTTCTCGGCAATTTGCACAAGGGCACCCGCCACACCGGCAAGGTGCCCGCCCACGCCGCCGATGCCGCCCGCGGCAACCGCCTGGAATCCCTGCGCCATCAGCTCGCCAAGGCCGTCCACGAGGAAAAATTCGAGGAGGCCGTGCGCCTGCGCGACGAAATCAATTCGTTGTCCGCACTTCCCGCACCGGCAGCACCTTCACCGCCACCACCCGCCGCACCCGATCAGACCGCCCCCCGCCCGTGACCACGCCATGATGCGCTTTTCCACCCTCGTCCGCCAGCCGGCCGCCTGGATGCTCCCGGAAGGCCCGCACGCCGACATTGTGATCAGCACCCGCATCCGCCTGGCCCGCAACCTGGCGGACCGCCCGTTCCCGGGATGGGCCAAAAAAGAGGAGCGCATCGCCAGCCTGAACGACCTGCAGCCGGGCGTGGAAGGGCTCGCCGACATGGCTGACGGATTCTCCGCCGACCTGACCAAACTCGACCCGCTCCAGAAACAGGTCCTCGTTGAACGCCATCTCATCAGCCGTGAACAGGCGGCCAAGGGCCCCGGCAGCGCCGCTGTCATCAACCGCGCCCAGAACCTCAGCATCATGATCAATGAGGAGGACCACCTCCGCATGCAGGCGATCCTGCCGGGGTTCGACCTCGGACGCGCCTACCAGATGCTCGACGCTGTCGACACCCGGCTCGAGGCCACCCTGCCCTTTGCCTACCACAACGAGTTCGGGTATCTCACCGCCTGCCCGACCAACCTCGGGACCGGCCTGCGCGCCTCCGCCATGATGCACCTGCCCGGCCTGGTCCTCAGTGAGCAGATCAACCAGGTCATCCACTCCGCCAACCGCATCGGCCTCGCCGTGCGCGGGATCTACGGCGAGGGGACCGAGGCCCTCGCCCACCTTTTCCAGGTCAGCAACCAGAACACCCTCGGCGAACCCGAACCGGAAATCATCTCACGCCTCGAAAAGGTCATCCGGCAGATCATCCAGCGCGAACACGACGCCCGCCAGAAGCTCCTCCAGACCAACCCGACCAAGGTGCGCGACCACCTCGGCCGCGCCTACGGGGTGCTCCGCCACGCCCATACCATCGAAACCAAGGAAGCCCTCAATTTCCTCTCGATGCTCCGCCTCGGTCAGGACCTTGCCCTGCTCAACCCGGGCAACCGCCTGCTCATCGACCACCTGCTGGTCGAAATCCAGCCGGCCCACCTCCAGCTTGCCGCCAAACGCAAACTCAGCCCGGAAGACCGCGACACCCTGCGCGCCGAACTCCTCCGCCTCCACCTGCGCCACCTGCCCGAACCCGAATCCACCCCGCCCACCCCGCCGGGCGAAACCGAATCGTGAGTGGAAGGGGGCCGGCCGTTCCCGCCCGCGTCCCGTTTCCGCCATCCCCCATGCGCATCATCTCAGGAACCGCCGGCGGTATCCCGCTGTTCAGCCCGTCCGACGACACCCGGCCGACCACCGACCGGGTCCGCGGCGCGGTCTTTTCGATTCTGGCATCGCGCGTGGCCGGGGCGCGGGTGCTTGACCTGTTCGCGGGATCGGGAGCGCTCGGACTGGAAGCGGTCAGCCGCGGAGCCCGCTCGGCCCTCTGCCTGGAAAGCAGCCGCGAGGCGTGCACTCTGATCCGGAAGAATGCCGAGAAGGCGCGTCTGGGGGCGCAGGTGGCGGTCCGTCAGGCGGATGTCTTCGCCTGGCTGAAGGGGGTGGGAGAGCGCGGCCCCTACGACCTCGTGTTTGCCGATCCGCCGTACCGGAAGCGCCCGGCGGACACCGACCAGGCGGCGGCGCTGCTCGCCTCTCCTTCCCTGCCCGGGCTTCTCTCGGACGACGGTGTTTTCATCCTCGAAAGCCATGCCGGTCCCGGGCTGCTGGCCGTTCCTCCGTCATGGCGGCTGCTTGACCAGCGGACCTACGGCACCAGCCGGATTTCGTTCCTGCAGGTCCGGCCCCCCCCCCCCCCCCCCCCCCCCCCC
>JALRGF010000705.1 GCA_023253495.1 Verrucomicrobiales bacterium | reverse complement strand
GGTCAACAACGCGGTCATCCAGGGCACTCCGCCGCTCTTCGCGGATGCCGGCCATGTGCTGCCGCCCAATGGCAACCCGTTTGCCGCCGAGTCGCCCGGCTCCTGGGTGTTCTCCAGCACCGGGCTGGCCGACCGACCGCTCGCCGATGGCTCCTGGGACGGATGGGTCTACGCCGCCGAACCGCTGGGAGGCCCGCGCCGGCCGGTCGCCGCCGCAGCCGCCGTGCCCGAGCCCGCGGTCACCCTGCTGTTGGCCGTCGCCGGCCTCTGCCAGCTCCGCCGGCGGCGCCACGCTCCCGCCGCCGCCCCCTCGGATCCGTCCGATCCTCCCACCGCCACATGAACCGGTCCTCCCAGCCACCCGTACTCCCGCGCCCCGGCTGCCCGGACCAGACCGCGGCCCCGACCACGGCCGCGCCCAGCCTGTCCTGCCGCCGTTCCACCCGCTCTCCCGCTGCCGTCAGCACCCTGGCGGCCGGGCTTTTCCTCGGCGCCACCGCCGCCGCCGGCCCCCACCCTCCCGCCGCCGGTCTGCCGGGATCGGACGCCATCGCCGCCGATGACCCGCGGATCCGCGGCTGGGCGCTGGAGGTGACCGCCCTCGTGCGCGGACCGGAAGAAATAAACGATCCGTTGTCATTGCCGGCCAGCTACGGCTCGGCCGCCAGCGCGGTCGGTCCCGCTGACGTGATCGGCTTGCGGGACCAGCCGGACCCGGACAGCCCGCTGCCCAAGCCATCGGTCAGCCTGGGTGACGGCGGATCGATCACCCTGCGTTTCGACCCGCCGATCGCCGACGGCCCCGGGCCTGACCTCGCCGTCTTTGAAAACGGCATCAGCTTCAACGGCGGCCGCTCGTTCTTCATGGAACTGGCGTTTGTCGAGGCCAGCTCCGACGGCTCGACCTTCATCCGGTTCCCGGCCCTGTCTGAAACGCCCGCCACCATCCAGCTCGGTGCCTACGCCGCCATCGATCCCACCGACCTGCACAATCTCGCCGGCAAATACATGGCCGGCCACGGCACCCCGTTCGACCTCGCGGAACTCGCCGGCACCCCGGGCCTGCATACGGGCGCCATCACCCACCTGCGGATCGTCGATGTGGTCGGATCCATTGACCCGCGGTTCGCCCGCCACGACGCCCGCGGCCGCATCATCAATGACCCGTGGCCGACATTTCTGACCACCAGCGGGTTCGACCTCGACGCGGTCGCTGTCCTTCACCAGGCCGCCACCACCTATGCCGCGTGGCGCACGGCGTTCCCTTGGGCCTCCCCGGACTCCGATCCCGAAGCGGACCCGGACGCCGATGGCGTGCCCAACCTCCAGGAATACGCCTTCGGCCTGCCGCCGCTCGACCCGCGCCCGGCCCCGCCCATGGAAATCATCGCCACCGCGGACGGCTGGGCCGCCGTGCCGCCGGCCGTCCAGCCGACCGCCCGCGACCTGGCCGTCGACGCCGAAACCTCCCCGGACCTGCGCGTGTGGTCACTCCGCCCGGGACCCGGATCGGTGCCACTCGGGCCGGTCCACGGACGCCCGATGCACTGCCGCCTGCGCCTGCGCCTTGTCTCCCCGCCATGACCGCCCCCGACACCGGACGCGTTCGGCCTGGTCAGACCCGCGCCTTCAGCCTGACCGAAGTGCTCGTCACCCTCAGCCTTATCGGCGTGCTCGCCGCCGTCGCCACCGCCTCCGGCACCTGGCTGCGCCGCCGCGCCGCCGCCTCGGTCTCCACCACCCAGCTCCGCGGACTGGTCACCGCCAATGCCGCCTATGCCATGGATCACGAGGGCGCTTACTGCCCGGCCACCAGTCCGGACAACCTGACCCGCTGGCACGGCGGCCGCCGCTCACTCAGTGATGAATTCGACCCGCGGCACGGTTTCCTCTCCCCCTACCTCGGCGGCCACCGCCAGATCCTCACCTGCCCGCTGCTGCGCGATTTTCAGACCGACGGCTTCGAAAAAGGCGCCGGCGGCTACGGCTACAACGCCCAGTATTTCGGCAGCTCGCCCCAGAATCCATTCGCCGGCGTGGTGGCCTCGGAAATCCCCGATGCCGGTCCGGCCGTCATGTTCGCCACCACCGCCCTCGCCGTCGCCGGCGGCCTGCAGGAATATCCGTTCACCGAACCCTATGAATGGATCGACCGGCGCGGCCGGCCGCGCGGACCGCTGCAGCCCAGCACCCACTTCCGCGCCCACGGCAAAGCCCTCATCGCCTGGTCCGACGGCAGCGTGACCGCTGAATCACCGAATGCGGAAAACGGACCGAATTTCTACGGCGGCGACAACCGCCAGGCCGGCATCGGATGGTTCGGACCGCGCGAACTCAACGGCTGGTGGAATCCCGCCTCGCCCGCCGCCCGCGGACGACGCCGGTAAATCACCGCCGCCGACCCGACCGCCGTCTCAATACAATTCGACCGGACTGCGCTTGCCGTCCTCCACGCTCAACTGCGCCGCCCGCTCCTCACCGAGGGTGTCGACGCGCAGGTCCCAGATCTCCCGGTTCAACGACTCAAACACGTCGCGCGACCATGCGTCCGGAGGCACCATCTTCTTCTTCGCCCGTTCGACCCGCCGCAGCGCGTCATCCAGCAGTGGTTCCTCCACCCCTTTGAGGTGTTCCCGCGCCTGCTCGACCATTTCCACCCGGTGGCAGATCATGCAGAGGTCGTTGCCGGCGGTGACCGCGGCCCGGATGGTCTCCTCAAAACTCACCTCGTTGAGGATCGCGCCCATGTCGAGGTCGTCAGTCATGACCAGACCGTCATCAAAACCGAGCTGCCAGCGCAGAAACCGCGTCACCACCGCGTACGACAACGAGGACGGCCACCGCTTCTCCGGATCAAAGGCCGGAAACCACGCATGCCCGATCATCATGCTGTCGAGATCCGGCAGCAGCGCGCGGAAGGGAGCCACTTCCTCAGCCTCCAGCTGCTCCTTGGTCCGCTCGATGACCGGCAGCAGCTCGTGCGGATCGACGTCCGCGCTGCCGTAGGTCGGGAAATGCTTTCCGCAGCTCAGGATCCCCTCTTTGCGCATCGCCTTGTTGAAGACCCCGGCAAAATCAATGACCTGGTTCACGCTCGTTCCGTAACACCGGCCCTTCAGCGAGTTGTCCGCCTCGTCGTCATAGGAAATATCCAGCACCGGACACAGATTGAGGTTGAAACCGAAGAGCCGCAGCAGTTTCCCGGTCAGTGCCCCGTGCCTCCGGATGAGCGAGCGGTCTCCCTTGAGCCGCAGCTGCTGCGCGTTCGGCGGCTCACTGCCGATCAGGCGCAACCGCGACACCCGCCCGCCTTCCTGGTCAATGGTGATGATCGGTTCGGTCGCCGACAGGTCGCGCAGGTCGTCGATCAGCTTCCGCACCTGCTCCGGGCTCTTGATATTGCGGCCGAAAAGAATGAATCCACCCGGTTGCAGCGCGCGCAGCCGAGCCGCCGTGGCCGGGTCCAGCTCCGCGCCCGGCACCCCCATCAGCAGCAGTTGTCCCAGCAATCGGTCTTCCATGCGCGCCCCTCTACGCGGACGGAGCGCCACCGTCAATATCGCATGACCCGCGAAAGAAAACGCCGCACCACCGGCGAGCGCGCCGCCCCGAACAGCTCGGATGGCGGCGCCGCCTCCTCCACCCGCCCCGCCGCCACAAAGGCCACCCGGTCCGCCACCGCCCGCGCAAACCCCATTTCATGCGTGCTCAAAATGATGTCCTGACCGGTCTCGGCCAGCTCCTGGATCAGCTCCAGCACCTCCGCCGTCATCTCCGGATCAAGCGCACTGGTCGGCTCGTCGAGGAAAAGAACCTCCGGAGCCACCGCAATCGCCCGGGCAATACCGACCCGCTGCTGCTGCCCGCCCGACAATTGCGAAGGGAGCTTGTCCGCATGATCAAGCAACCCGAAGCGACCGAGAGCTCCCTCCGCCACCGCCGCCGCCTCGGCCGGGGACTTGCCATGCACTTTTTCCAGCGGCAGCGTAATGTTGCGCCGGGCGGTCAGGTGCGGAAACAGGTTGAACTGCTGGAAAACAAATCCGTTGCGCCGACGATACGCCTGCAGCGCGTCCGGAGCCGCCCCCGCCAACGCATGGTCGTTGACCCGCACCCGCCCGCCATCCGCCGGCTCCAGACCGCCGAGCACCCGCAACAGCGTGCTCTTGCCGCCGCCGCTCGGCCCGATCAGCACCAGCACCCGCGAGGCCTCCACCCTCAGACTCAGACCATCGAGGGCACGGGTCGCCCCGTAGGTTTTGCAGACGTCTTCGGCTTCCAGTCTCATCGCGTGGAGCCGGCTCAGATCGGTTGCGGGGCGGCCGGCGGGGCCAGCGGCCGCCGCGGCCGGCGGCTCCGCTCGCGTTCCTCGTCGAGCGCCCGATGCCGGTGAACCCAGACGCTCTGCACCAGTCCCAGCAACAGCATCACCGTGATCAGGAAAGTGCCGCCATAACTCACAAAAGGCAGCGGAATCCCCGTGATCGGCATGAGCTGGATCTGCATCCCGATATTTTCAAAAATATGCGCGAACAACAGCGCCGCCACCCCCACCACCAGCAACCGGCCGGTCTGGTCCCTCGCGCAGAACGCGATAAACAGACACTGGAAAACCAGCAGCGCATACAGCCCGATCAACAGCAGCGAGCCCCGGAAACCCTGCTGCTCGGCAAACACCGTGAAAATATAATCGTTGTGCGCCGTGTCCTTCGGAATGTATCCGAGCTGGTGGATCGTCTTGCGCCGCTGGCCGGTGGTTGGATCCACCGGCATCCTCGACCCATCCACCCCCTTGCCCTCCCACCCCGCCGACCCGATCGCCCGCACGTTGTTGATGCTGGCATACCCTTCCTTCTGGTAGTCGACCGGCTTGTTCTGAATCATCCGCAGCGGCACCAGAATCCGGTCCCGCTGGTAATCCTTGAGCCCGAAAAAAAACAGCCATGGCAACGCCACCGCCGCCGCCAGCCCCATCGCAATCAAATACCGGAACGGAATGCTCCCGGCCAGCACCATCGCCCCGAACACCGGCAGCCACACCATGGCCGATCCCAGGTCCCCCTCCGCCAGCACAAAGGCCAGCGGCACCGCCGTGACCACCCCGGCCACCGCCAGACGCACAAAATGATACCGGAACCACTTGTGCAGGCGATGCAGCTCTCCGAGCACAAAAGCCAGCACCACAATCCCCGCGGCGATGGCCAACTGCGACGGCTGCACCGAAAAACCACCGGGCAGATCGAGCCAGCTTCGGTTGCCGCCGGTGACTTTGCCGTTGACCAGCACCCCGCCCTTGGTCACGCCGGCCACCTGCACCGCCAGCAGCCCGGCCACCCCGGCCAGATACGCCGGGATCGCCCCCCAGCGGATCCATTGGTAATCGATCAGCGCGGCCGCAAAAAATACCACCAGCCCCAGCAGGCCCCACTGGATGTGCTTGCGCCAGATCATGGCAATCGCCGGATCATCGACCCGGAAATGCGTCGCCTGATAAATGATCATCGCCCCGCCCGCCAGCAATACCGCCAGCACCCCGAGCAGAATCCAGTTCATCCCCAGCAGTTTTTTGAAAAGCGGTGTCATGATCCAAGCTGCCATCATGCGCCGGAATCCGTGTTTTGTCATTTGCCATCGGCCTGACCAGTGCCTCTGCTCTCCTCCTCCGGTCATTCCGCTTCCGCCGCCCCCACTTCAGCACCCCCGCATGCCCGACGCTCCCGCCCCCCGCCTCCATCGTCCCGTGGTCAGCGCCATCCTCCAGGCTTTGCTCACCATATTCGGGCAGGGTGCCCACGCGGAAAGGGTCGTCGACGAAACCCTCCGCCACCAGCCGAAATGGGGCGCCCGGGACCGTCGCCTGTTTGCCACCAGTGTCTACGAACTGGTCCGCTGGTGGCGGCGCGAGGCGTGGCGCGCCGGGGTCCCCGACGACCGCGCCATCGGTCCGGCCCTCGATTCCGGAATCACCGCCCGTATCTGGGCCGCCTGGTGGCAGGCTGAGGGAGGCACGGTGCCGGCCTGGCTGGAACTCGCCTCCGTGCCGCCCGCCGGCAACGACCCCGCTCACGACCCGGCCCACGCCCCGCCCGCCGTCCGGGCGTCACTGCCGGACTGGCTCGACGCCGCCGGCGCCGCCGCCACCGGCCCCGGCTGGCCCACCCTGCGCGACGCCCTCAACCACCCGGCGGAAGTCTGGCTGCGCGCCAACTCGCTCAAGACCACCCCGGCCCACCTCGTCACCGCCCTCGCCGCCGAAGGGATCACCGCTGTGGCCGAACCCGCCCCCGGCCACCCCGACGCCCTGCGACTCGTCCCGCGCCGTCCGCTCGCCTCTTCCGCCGCGCTCCGCGCCGGATGGTTCGAGGTCCAGGACGCCGGATCCCAGGAAATCGCCCCGTTCCTGCAACCGCAGCCCGGCGAGGTCATCATCGATTCGTGCGCCGGCGCCGGCGGCAAATCCCTCCACCTCGCCGCCCTGATCGGCAATCGCGGCCGCCTGCTCGCCCTCGATATCCATCCGTGGAAACTCGCCGCCCTCGAAAAACGCGCCGCCCGCGCCGGCATCACCTGCCTGCAGACAGCTCCCCTCACCTCCCCCGACACCCTCAAACGCCTCGCCGGCACCGCCGACCGCCTGCTCATCGATGCCCCCTGCAGCGGGCTGGGCGTGCTCCGACGGCACCCGGACACCAAATGGAAACTGACCCGCGAAGCCCTTGATCACCTGATCCGCCTCCAGGACGAAATCCTCGAAACCCACAGCCGCCTCGTCAAACCAGGCGGCACCCTGGTCTACGCCACCTGCAGCTTTCTCCCCGGTGAAAATGCCTCCCGCATCCACACCTTCCTTGAGCACCAGCCCGCCGGCGCCTGGACGCTCGAGGAGGAACGTCTCCTGCTCCCCGAGCCGTCACGCCCCGCCGCCAACCACGACGCCTTCTACATGGCCCGCCTCCGCGCCGCCCGCCGTCCCTGAACTCAGACGACGCCATTTTCGTGGTTGAATTCACCCGCCGCGCCCGCCAAAAGAAAACCCTATGGGACGCCAATGGCTGCACGACAAAAAAGCGGTCGCCTCGCTCAAGAAATCGCAGGCGACCAGCAAACTGGTCAAGGAAATCATGGTCGCCGCCAAACTCGGCGGTCCGGACCCTGACCTGAACGCGCGCCTTTTCGCGGCCTGCGAAAAAGCCCGCAAGGAATCCGTTTCCCGGGAAGCCATCGAACGCGCCATCAAACAGGGCGCCGGCATCGGCGATGAAAAAGTGGTCATGGAAAGCGTGACCTTCGAAGGTTTCGCCCCGCACCGCGTACCGGTCAT
>JALRGF010000441.1 GCA_023253495.1 Verrucomicrobiales bacterium | reverse complement strand
GCCCTTGCACCAGTGGGATCGCCGGTCGACAAGGCGCGCATCGCGTTGTTGCGTCGTCGCGTTCGCCACGGTCGTGCCGCCGATCTGCTGCGTGGCTCCGATGTGACGACGCGTCAGGAACTCGAACGCGAGGGTTTCTCGCCGACCATGATGCAGCGGTTCTTCCGACCTCTCGTCGGCGGCATCCAACTCGATCCCGATCTCACGGCATCGCGCCGCATGTTCGACGTGATCTTCCGCATGCTCGCCGGCTGGCTCTGGAGCCGCCAGCCGGCCCGCCGCCGCAGCCTCCTCCGCCCGGGCCTCGAATGGCTCGCGTTCCTGCCCATGCTCGTCGCCGCCATCACACTCTTCTGGAGTCTCGGCCCGGCGCTGGAGCGCGCGGTTTTCGACGGTGATTTCCGCCAGTGGTGGCCGAGGGTGAGCGGGGCGAGTTTTGACCAGCGCAACTCGCTGGTGGTCGGCTTCATGATGGGTTTCGCCGTCATCCCGATCATCTTCACCATCGCCGAGGATGCCCTTTCGGCCGTGCCGCCGTCGCTCACCGCCGCTTCCGCCGCCCTCGGCGCCAGCCGCTGGCAGACGGTGCGCACCATTGTCCTGCCGGTGGCCAGCGCCGGCATCTTCTCCGCTCTCATGGTCGGCCTCGGCCGCGCCGTCGGCGAAACGATGATCGTGGTCATGGCCACCGGCAACACCCCGGTCATGGAATGGAATCTCTTCAACGGCATGCGCACCCTCTCGGCCAACATCGCCGTCGAACTGCCCGAGGCCCCGGTCGACTCGACCCACTACCGCACTCTTTTCCTCGGGGCCCTCGTCCTCTTCGCCCTCACCTTCGCGCTCAATACCGCGGCCGAACTGCTCCGCCAGCACCTGCGCGAAAAATTCAAGCTCGTCTGATCCGCATGCCTGCCGCCGCCACCCCACCGCGCCCGCGCCGCCCCAGCCCGCCCGGCGAAGCCCAGGTCTGGCTCACCGCCCTCGGCCTGACCATCGGCGTCTGCATGATCGCCGGCCTGCTCCTGCTCATCCTCGTCCGCGGGGTGGCCGTCTTCTGGCCGCAGCGGGTGACCGAAATCACCCTGCGCGAGGGTGCCGGCTCGGCCCTCCGCGATCAGACCACCCTGGCCGGCGAGGTCGTGCGCACCCAGGAACGCCCCGACGGCGGCGGCGAGGAAATCCAGCTCCACGTCGGCAACAAGGACATTTACGGCTTCAACTTCCATTGGGTCCAGGCAGCCGACATCGTCTCGCGCTCCCAGCCGGCCGACCTCATCGCCCTTGAACGTCTGGAATACGGCGACGCCTTCGGCCGCCCGCTCGCCCTCACCATCGACGGCGCCGAACCGCTGCCCGCCACCCACCCGGATTTCCGGCGACGCCTCGCCGAGACCGTGCACACCGCGGAGACCACCCGCGACCTCATCGAAAACATCGAAAAACACGAGATCGGCGCGATCAACCGGAAGCTGGCCAAACTCGAACTCACCCGGAAAACCAACCCGTCTCCGGCCGACGAACCGGCCCGCGCCGCCCTGCAGGCGGAATACGAAGCACTTGCCACCAGGGCCCGGGAACTGCGCGCCACCCTGGGCGATGCCTCGCTCCAGTACCGCAGCCCGACCGGCGACGACAAATCGCTCGCCACCGGCGAAATCGTCCGGTTCTTCTACCCGAACGAACTGGGCACCGGCGGTCGTCTGGCCATTTTTTTCAGCCGGCTCTGGGAATTTTTCAGCGAAGACCCGCGCGAAGCGAACACGGAAGGCGGTATCTTTCCCGCGATCTTCGGCACGTTTGTCATGACCATGCTGATGAGCCTGATGGTCACGCCGCTCGGTGTCATCACCGCGATCTACCTGCGCGAATACGCCCGGCAGGGGATGCTCGTCCGCATCGTCCGCATCTGCGTCAACAACCTCGCCGGTGTGCCGTCGATCGTCTTCGGTGTCTTCGGCCTCGGCTTCTTCGTCTACGTGCTCGGCAGCAAGGTCGACCAGTCGTTCTTCTCCGCCTCACTGCCCACCCCGACATTCGGCACCGGCGGCATCCTCTGGGCCTCACTCACCCTCGCCCTGCTCACCCTGCCGGTCATCATCGTCGCCACCGAGGAGGCGCTGGCCGCCGTGCCGCGCGGAGTGCGCGAGGCCGCCCTCGCCTGCGGCGCCAGCAAATGGCAGATGATCCAGCGCGTCGTCCTGCCCAGCGCCGCCCCCGGCGTGCTCACCGGCGTCATCCTTTCGATGGCCCGCGGGGCCGGCGAGGTCGCCCCGCTCATGCTCGTCGGCGTGGTCAAGCTCGCTCCCAGCCTGCCGATCGACGGCGTCTTCCCGTTCATCCACCCGGAACGGAAGTTCATGCACCTCGGGTTCCACATTTATGATCTCGGCTTCCAGTCGCCGGACTCCGAGGCCGCCAAACCCATGGTCTTCGCGACCACGCTGCTGCTCATCACTCTGGTCGTCGTCATGAACCTCGCGGCCATCCTCCTCCGCAATCACCTGCGCAAAAAATATGCCGCCAGCACCTTCTAGCACCCCCGCGGCGAGCCCCCGCCCGGCCCCGCCCCCCCCGCCCGCCACCACCCTCGATTCCCCCATGGTCGAGGTGCGCGACTTTTCGTTCTACTACGGCCCCAAACAAGTCCTCCACCACATCAACCTGCAGATCCCGGAAAAACAGGTCACCGCCTTCATCGGGCCGTCCGGCTGCGGCAAAACCACCCTGCTGCGCAACCTGAACCGCATGAACGACCTGATCGACGGCATCCGCCACGAAGGCGACATCCTGCTCGACGGCACCAGCCTCTATGACCCGTCGGTCGAGGTCATTTCGCTCCGCAAACGGGTCGGCATGGTCTTTCAGAAATACAACCCCTTCCCGAAATCCATCTACGAAAACATCGTGTTCCCGCTCCGGGTCGCCGGCCGCAACCGCAAGGCCGAACTCGACGAGGTCGTGGAACGCAGCCTGCGCAGCGCCGCCCTCTGGGACGAGGTCAAGGACCGCGTCCACGAAAGTGCCTACGGCCTGTCCGGCGGCCAGCAACAACGGCTCTGCATCGCCCGCGCCATCGCCAACCGCCCGCAGGTCCTGCTCATGGACGAGCCGTGCGCCGCCCTCGACCCGGTCGCCACCCTCAAGATCGAGGAACTGATGCACGAACTGAAAAAGGAATTCACCATCGTCATTGTCACCCACAACATGCATCAGGCGACCCGCGTCTCCGACCGCACCGCCTTCTTCTACCTCGGACAACTCATCGAGTATGACCGCACCGCCGATCTCTTCTCCACCCCGCGCGAAAAACAAACCGAGGCCTACATCAGTGGACTCTTCAGCTGATCGCGCCATGAGCCCGGTTGCCCCCGCCCCGGCCGCCGCTCCCGCCCGGCCCACCGACATCGAGGTGGAAATCGACCACGTCGATTTTGCCTACGGCACCAAACCGGCGCTTCGCGACATCCACTTCAACGTGCCCGCCCGCCAGGTCACCGCCCTCATCGGCCCGTCCGGCTGCGGCAAAAGCACCCTGCTGCGCTGCCTCAACCGCATGAACGACGTCATCCCCGGCGCCCGCATCACCGGCGGCCGGATCCGCGTCGGCGGCCTCGACATCTACGACCGCGACCTCGATGTCATCGACCTCCGCCGGCGCGTCGGCATGGTCTTCCAGAAATCCAATCCGTTCCCGAAATCGATCTACGAAAATGTCGCCTACGGCCTGCGCATCGCCGGAGAAAACCGCCGCGCCGTGCTCGACGAGGCCGTTGAACGCAGCCTGCGTGCCGCCGCCCTCTGGGACGAATGCAAGGACCGGCTCCACCAGAGCGGCTTCGGGCTCTCCGGCGGCCAGCAGCAACGGCTCTGCATCGCCCGCGCCATCGCCGTGCGCCCGGAAGTCCTCCTCATGGACGAGCCGTGCTCGGCCCTCGACCCGATCGCCACCCTCAAAATCGAGGAACTCATCAGCAGCCTGAAAACGGAATTCACCATCGTCATCGTCACCCACAACATGC
>JALRGF010000620.1 GCA_023253495.1 Verrucomicrobiales bacterium | reverse complement strand
GGTCAAAGCGCCCGCGGGGGCTCCCAATGTGGTGGTGGTGCTCATTGACGATATCGGTTTCGGCCACAGCTCGGCCTTTGGCGGGCCGATCCGGATGCCAGCGCTGGAGCGCCTGGCCCGGACCGGCCTGAAGTACAACCGCTTTCACACCACGGCCTTGTGCAGCCCCACGCGGACGGCGTTGCTGACCGGGCACAACCACCATCCCAACAACGCCGGAGCCATCATGGAAGTGGCCACCGGCTTCCCGGGCAACACCGGCATCCGCCCGCGCACCATCACGCCGCTCGCGGAAATTCTCCGGCAGAACGGGTTCAGCACCGCCGCCTTCGGCAAATACCACGAAACACCCCCCTGGGAAGTCTCGGTTTCCGGACCCTACGACCGCTGGCCGACCGGATCGGGATTCGACAAATTCTACGGCTTCATCGGCGGCGAAACCAATCAGTGGGCGCCGGCCCTCTATGACGGGGTGACCCGGGTCGAGCACCGCGCCTCCCCCGACTACCACTTCACCACCGACATGACCGACCAGGCAATCCGCTGGATCAACGCCCAGCAGGCGCTCACCCCGGACAAGCCGTTCTATGTCTATTTTGCGCCGGGCGCCACCCACGCCCCGCACCATGCCCCGAAGGAATGGAT
The DNA here is from genome assembly GCA_023253495.1 of Verrucomicrobiales bacterium. Classification (GTDB taxonomy): domain Bacteria; phylum Verrucomicrobiota; class Verrucomicrobiia; order Verrucomicrobiales; family V1-33; genus CAJBME01. The sequence goes on along the minus strand of JALRGF010000620.1, from coordinate 8,595 downwards.
CGCGAAATACAAGGGTGAATTCGCGGACGGCTGGGACCGGCTGCGCGAACAGACTTTTGCGCGGCAGAAACAGCGGGGCGTGGTCCCGCCGGACACCCGGCTGACGCCGCGGCCGGCGGAAATTCCCGCATGGGACAGCCTGAGCCCCGAACAGAAACGGCTCTTCGAGCGGCAGATGGAAACCTTTGCCGGATTCGCGGAACACACCGACCACGAAATCGGTCGTCTGATCGACCAGTTGGAGTCGCTCGGCGAACTCGACAACACCCTGTTCTTTTACATCGTCGGCGACAATGGAGCGAGCGCCGAGGGCGGGCCGGAAGGCACATACAACGAAATGATGGCGCTCAACGGAATCGTGGGCCAGGCGGACCAGATGATGGCCCATCTGGAGACATGGGGCGGGCCGACAACCTATCCGCATTTTGCCATCGGCTGGGCATGGGCCGGCAACACGCCGTTCCAGTGGACCAAACAGGTGGCCAGCCATTTCGGAGGCACGCGCAACGGCATGGTGATGCACTGGCCGAAGGGCATCAAGGCGGCCGGCGGCGCGGTGCGCAGCCAGTTTCACCATGTGGTCGATGTCGCGCCGACGGTCCTCGAGGCCACCGGGATTCCTCAGCCAAAACAGGTCAACGGGGTGCCCCCAGCGCCCGATGGACGGGGTGTCGACGCTCTACTCCGCGGAGGCCGCCGATGCCCCCGGCCGCCGACGGACCCAGTACTTCGAAATCTTCGGCAACCGCGGGATCTACCATGATGGCTGGGTCGCCTGCACGCGGCACTCCATCCCCTGGCTGCTGGCGGCCAGTCCGCCGCTCAAGGAGGACGTGTGGGAACTCTATCACATCGACGACGACTTCAGTCAGGCCCGCAATCTGGCCGCGGAAAAACCGGAGAAACTCCGGGAACTGCAGGCCGTTTTCGACCGCGAGGCGGTCCGCAACCGCGTCTACCCGATCGACGACCGGCGGTCCGAGCGTTTCAACCCGGCCATTGCCGGACGGCCTGACCTGCTGGGCGACCGCAAATCACTCACCGTTTATCCCGGCATGACCGGCATGATGGAAAACGCGTTCATCAACGTGAAGGGAGTGCCCCACACGGTGACCGCCGAAATCGAGGTGCCCGACGACAAGGCCCGCGGCGTGATCATCGCCCAGGCCGGGTATTTCGGGGGATGGACAATCTATCTGAAGGACGGACGACCACACCACGAATACAATTTCTTCGCCCTCGAACGCACCAACATCGGAGCCCCCAACGCCCTTCAGGCCGGCCGGCACACGATTCAATACGAGTTCATTCCCGACTCGGCCCGTCCCGGCACCGGCGGCCGTTCGATTCTGTCGGTGAACGGCGAGCGGGTCGCCGAAGCCGTCATCCCGAAAACGCAGCCGTACGCCTTCTCAGGAGACGAGGGCGCCGATGTGGGCCTGGATGGCGAAACCAACGTCTCCCCGGACTACCCCCAATCCGGCAACGCCTTCACCGGCACCATCCGCAAGGTGACTGTCGAGGTGAAGTGAGCATTTTCGCCATACCATAATTATGTGCCATCATTTCGTCCCGCGGTCAAAAAGAGGAGCAGAACCCATCGCCTCTCCCGGAAACAAAAGATGATCCCCACTTCACCACACCCCACCCACCCCCCTCCTCCCGGAATGACGACCAAGCGTCCGCCGGAGGCAGGAGCGACGCGGGACCTCCGGTGCGCCGGAGCATGGCGACATGGGGACGAGCCGCCGCTTGCGCGTCCCGCGACCACGCTATGGTGAAGGCGTGTCTTCCGTTTCCATCAACCGGAGCGGGCACCTGACGCGACGGGCCGCCATCGTTCTCGGGGTGCAGACGGCGCTGGCTGCGGTGGCCGCGGACGCCCCGCCCCTCGACGGCCTGACCTTTCACACCGAACCCGGCCGGCTCCGGATCCCGGTGGACGAGGCCGCACAGGGGCTGCGGTGGAAAGTCGAGCGCGACGCCGCCGGCACGGTCACCGCGGTCAACGGGTACCCGGTGCCGCCGGGTTCCCTGCGCCTGATGATCGATGGCACGCCGTTGGCTGACATGGACGACCTGCGCCGCTGGGGGGCGGCCGTGGTGGCGGGTCCGGACGCCCGCACCGCCACCGTGCAGCACCGGCGCCGGGAATTCACGCTGGTCGCCGGCCCGCAACGGGTCGAAGTCAGCCTGGGGGCGCAGCGGCTGCGCGCGTGGCAGGGTGATCGCCTGGTTCTGGAGACCCGGATCAGTTCGGGCCGGAAACGGGGCAGCACCCCGACCGGGCGATTCCGCGCCGGGCCGTTCCGGGCGCGCATGCATTATTCCAGCCGTTACCAGCGGGCCCCGATGCCGTGGAGCGTGCAGATTTACGGGCACGTTTTTATTCATGGATTCACCAGTGTGCCCGACTATCCGGCCTCCCATGGATGCATCCGGGTGCCGTTGACCGGCGGAAATCCGGCGCGCTTTTTCTACGAGTGGGTGGAAACCGGCACCCCCGTCCATGTCGTAACTTGAGCCGCCCGCTGACGGCGGTTTCCGCAGCTCCCTCATCCCACCATGAAACCCACCCTGATATCAGCCGCCGCCGCCCTGACCGCCCTCGTGGCAGCGCTCCCGTCCCTGCCCGCCCAGTCACTGCGCACCGCCTGGGCCGTGGTCCCCGATGGCACACCTCCACCCGCACCCCTGACCTTCGACCTGTTCACGCCCGCCTGGATGACGACCGGCAACAATGTCCGTGGCGTGGCCGCCAACCCGGCGAACGGAAACGTGCTGGTCTCCGACACCAGCCAGAATATCCATGTGCTGGATGCCGCCGGCAATGAAACCCATGTGCTCGACCGCTCAGGCCTCAGCTCCGGCGGCACTCTGAACATGATTCAGGTCAAGGTCGCCGATGACGGGGTCGTCTTTGCCACCAACCTGTCCGCCACCTCACCCCCGTCATCGTTCCGGATCTGGCGCTGGGAAAACGACAGCAACCCGAACCCCGATCCCATGCCACCGGACTTCGAGCCGGTGGTGGCCACCGTCGCGTGGGAGGGGGATCCGGCTGAAGGAGCCAACAACCAGCGCTGGGGCGATACCTTCGATGTCAAGGGTGCCGGCCGCGCCACCCGCCTGGTGCTCGGCGCCCGCAACAATCCGGTCCTCTGCGTGTTCGACACGCTCGACGGCCTGACCTTCACCCCGCACCTCCTGAACTACACGGGTGGCGCTCACCTCGGGGTGACCTTCGGGCCCGATGTGACCGGCTTCGACGACCCCGATACCCCCGACATCGTCGAAAACCTCACGCTCCTCAGCGTCTTCACCAAGACCACCGGAGGCGCCCTGAACCGCGTGCTCATCCGCCCCGACATCTGGTCGGTCGTCTCCACCATCCCGTACAACGGCGGCGCCAATCCTTCCCCCATCGCCGCCAATATCACGGCCGTCGCCACCGATCCGACCACTTCCCTGCTCGCCGGCGTGGCGGCCGCCACCTCCGGGACGGCCTCGCTGTACGACATCGCCAATCCCACCGCCACCCCCAGTCTGATCAGCCAACAGCCGTTTTTTGCCGCCAACGCCAACGGCAACGGTATCGCCGCGGCCGACCTCTTTGTCGCCCGCACCGGCCAGACGCCCGGCCAGAATGGCATCCCCGCCTTCAACCGCCTTTACGCCCTCAATGTCAATAACGGCCTGATCGCCTACGACATCGTCCCGCAGCAGCTCCCGCCGGAAATCGTCACCGGCCCGCCTTCCGGCCAGCCGGCCGGCACCACCGTGCTCGCCGGCTGGAAAGCCGCCTTCTCCGTGACCGCCACCGGCACCGCCCCGCTCACCTACCAATGGCTCCGCGACGATGCGGAAATCCCCGGTGCCACCACCGCCAGCTATCTGCTCGATCCGGTCACCTCCGCGGACTCCGGCTCGGTCTTCACCGTGCGCATCACCAATGCCGCCGGCTCCGTGACCAGCTCCCCCGCCACCCTCACCGTACTCCCACGCCCGGACACCGCCGTCATGACCCCGGTCTGGTCCCTGCCCTCCGGCCGGCGCGCCTACCTCGACACCAACAACAACCAGCGCGGGCTGGCCTACAACCCGGCCGGCGACCACCTCCTCCTGGTCAACCGATCGACCGTACCCGGCCTGCCGCCGCCCCCCAATATCATCGTCCTCAATGCCGCCACCGGCGCGGAAATCCTCGATGGCGACGTGCCCCGCGTCCTCCGCCTCACCGACGAATCCGACAACCCCGTGGTCTCCGGCGGCACCTTCGCACTCAATATGATCGACTGCGACGCCACCGGTGTCGTCTACGCCGCCAACCTCGCCGAAAGCGCCACCGTGGGCGCTTTCACCATTTACCGGTGGCAGAACGACGACGCCGGCACCGTCCCCACCATCGCCTACGGTCCCGGCGATGTCTTCACCAGCGACCGGTGCGGCGACCAGTTCAAAGTCCGCGGCGCCGGCCCGGGCACCCGGATCCTCGTCGGCGCGCGCAACCAGCCGAAGTTCGCCGTCTTCACCACCACCGACGGCCTGAACTTCGAGCCCCAGGTCTTCGAAGTGCCGGACGCGGGTCCCGGGTCGTTCTTCCAGTGCGACTTCGGCGCCGGTAATTCGGTGTGGGCGAAAAGCCCCGGTGGTCCGCTGCTGTTCATCACCTTTGACCCCGCCGCCGGCACCGCCGCCATCCAGCAGGTTCTGACTACCGCCCAGTTCCCCGCCGGCGTCGCCCCCATCGGCGTGCACCCGGACCTCCCGCTGCTCGGCGCCGTGCACATCGGCGAAAATCCCAACAACCTGCGCCTCTACAACCACTCCTTCATCGGCCAGCCGGGCGGGCTGCTCGACCTCGAATTCTTCCCGACCGACAACACCAATGGCAACGGCACCGGAACCATCGACTTCGGCAACGGCCGCGTCTACGCCCTCGACACCAACAACGGCCTGCTCGCCATGAACGTGACCTACACCCCGGTTCAGCCGGTGCCCGCGGTCATCGAAGCGCTCGAATACGTCCCCGCCGCCGGCGGAAATATCCTGCGCTTCCGCCTGCTCGGCGAACCCGGCCGCTCCTACCGCATCGAAGCCTCCACCTCCCTGACCACCAGCTCGTGGACCGGTGCGGACCTCGTCACCCTGACCGAATCATCCCAGCCCGTCGAAATCAGTCTGCCGGAGGACACCGACGCCGTATTTTACCGCGTCGTCACCCTGCCGTAAGCCCCGGGTCCTCCCGCCCGGCTCCCAGTCCGGCGAGGGCCGCCGGCACCACCTGCCTGAGCTCATCCGGGTTGCGCACGCACACCCCGAGCTGCCGGAGCAGGCCGTCCTTCAGCCCGTAGATCCACCCGTGCACCGTCACCGGCTGGCCGCGCTCCCACGCGTCCCGCACCACCGTGGTCTCACAGACGTTGATGACCTGTTCGACGACATTGAGCTCGCAGAGCCGCTCGATGGCGGCCCGTTCGTCCGCCGCCGTGGCGAGCAGCGCGGCATGTTTGTCGCGCACGTCCTGGACGTGGCGCAGCCAGTTGTCGATCAATCCGAAGCGCGCCCCGCGATAGGCCGCCGCCACCCCGCCGCATCCGTAGTGGCCGCAGACGATGATGTGTTTGACCTTGAGCACATCGACCGCGAACTGCATCACCGAAAGACAGTTGAGGTCCGAGTGGACCACCACATTGGCCACATTGCGATGCACAAACAACTCGCCCGGATCCATGGCGACAATCTCGTTGGCCGGCACGCGGCTGTCCGAGCAGCCGATCCACAGGTATTCCGGAGCCTGCTGGCGGCTCAGACGTTCGAAAAATCCCGGGTCGTCCGCGCGGCGGCGCTCTGACCATCGGCGGTTGGTGTCCAGCAAGGAAAGAAGCCGGTGAGGCATGCGGTCAACAACCGCATCTCCGCCGGCTCGTCAATCAGTCATCAACCGCAAGCGCAGGAAGCGGCGGCGCACCGGACCCCGCCGCCCCTCGCCGGCGCCTTATTCGCTCTTGACCGTTTCCTCGACCTTCTCAGCCGCCTTCTCCACGCCTTCCGCAGCCTTCTGCACGCCGGTGTTGGCGGCGTCTTCGACTTTGGCCGCGGCTTCGGCCGCCTTTTCCTTGGCGGTTTCGAGCACGCCCTCAGTTTTCTCCTTGGCGGTTTCCGCGGCCTTGGCGGCGGCATCGGCCGCCTTCTCCAGCGCGTTGCGGGTGGTCGTGCCGGCTTCGCCGGCGGCCGCTTCAACCTTGTTCACCGCGGTATCAGCGGCCTTTTTGGCGGCCTCACCGGTGGCGGCGGCAGCTTCCTTGGTGGCTTCGACAGCCTCGTTGATTTTCGCCTCGGTCTCGGCCTTCTTTTCACAGGAGGCGAAAGCAAGAGCGGTGAGCGGAGCCAGCAGCAGGCCGGCGGTGCGGAGCATGGATTTCATGGTGGGTCAGGTGGTTTGGGGGAGGATTGCCGCAATGGTGTGTTCAGCCACGCCTCCGTCCAATAAGGTTTTTGCTGAATCTTGTTCTTGCATTCCCGGATTCCGGTCATGCGATGTCCAGACCGGGTCCCGCATCACCCGGAGCGGCCCGACCGGAGCCTCCCCGGCCCGGTTTCTCCGTCCGGCGGCCGACCGCCCTCAGGCCGCGTTCTTTTTCGGCGTGTCCCGCTTTTTCTTGCGCAGGGTGGCCGGGCGTTCGCCGCGCACGGTGGCGGCATTGATGACGACCTGGCGGATGTCGTCGCGTCCCGGCACCTCGTACATGACGTCGAGCATCAGGCGTTCAAAGATCGAGCGCAGAGCGCGGGCCCCGGTGCCGCGCTTGACGGCTTCCTGGGCCATGGCGCGCAGGCCGTCGCGGGTGATTTCCAGCTCGACACCTTCCATGGCGAGCAGTTTGCGATACTGCCGGGTGATGGCATTGCGCGGCTCGGTGAGCACGCGCATGAGGTCTTCCTCGGTGAGCGGTTCGAGCCGCGAGATGACCGGCAGGCGGCCGATGAACTCGGGGATCAGTCCGAAATGCAGCAGGTCCTCAGGTTGCACGCCGGCCGGATCCGGCAGGGCCGGTGCCTCCGGCGCGTGGGCCGAACCGAACCCGAGCACCGGCTTGTTCCGGCGTTTGGCGAGAATCTGGTCCAGCCCGACGAAGGCGCCTCCGCAGATGAAGAGGATGTTGTCAGTGTTGACCTGGATGTATTCCTGCTGCGGGTGTTTGCGTCCGCCCTGCGGCGGCACGTTGCAGACGGTCCCCTCAAGGATCTTCAGCAACGCCTGCTGCACCCCCTCGCCGCTGACGTCGCGGGTGATCGACACGTTCTCGGTGCGCCGCCCGATCTTGTCGATCTCGTCGATGTAAATGATCCCCATTTCGGCGCGCTTGACGTCAAAGTCAGCATTCTGCAGCAGCCGCAGGATGATATTCTCGACGTCCTCGCCGACGTAGCCGGCTTCGGTGAGTGCCGTGGCGTCGGCGATTGCGAACGGCACGTTCAACATGCGCGCGAGCGTCTGGGCGAGGTGCGTCTTGCCACACCCCGTCGGGCCGAGGAGGAGGATGTTGCTCTTCTGCAGCTCGACATCGTCGCGTCGCGCAGCGCCCTGATTCAGCTGGTACTGGATGCGGCGGTAGTGGTTGAACACCGCGACGGCGAGAACCTTCTTCGCCTGTTCCTGGCCGACCACGTATTCGTCGAGGAACGTGCGAATTTCATGGGGAGTCGGCAACTCTTCGAAGCGGACGTCGCCCGTGTCGGCGAACTCCTCTTCGATGATCTCGTTGCAGAGTTCGATGCACTCGTCACAGATGTACACGCCGGGACCGGCGATGAGCTTCTTCACCTGCTTCTGCGACTTGCCGCAGAACGAGCACTTCAGCAATTCTCCCGAATCACCGAACTTGGCCACGCGGCCCTCCTCTGAAACGTGTCAGCGGATCGGCCCTGAGCGGTCGGCCAACTGACGACTCGAAATGATGTCATCGATGATGCCATACGCGAGGGCCTCGGGTGCTTCCATTACGAAGTCACGGTCGGTGTCGGTGTGGATGCGGTCGATCGGCTGGCCGGTGTGATTTGCGAGGATTTCCTCGAGAAGATCGCGCATCCGCAGGATTTCGCGGGCGGCGATTTCGAGATCGGTGACCTGGGCGTAACCCACCTGGCCGTACGGCTGGTGGAGAAGAACGCGGGAGGGTGGCAGGGCGAGGCGCTTGCCCTTGGGGCCGGCCGCCAGCAGAACGGCCGCCGCCGAGGCGGCCTGACCGAGGCAGATCGTGGCGATGTCGTTCTTGATGAATTGCATCGTGTCGTAGATCGCGACCAAGGCCGTGATGTCGCCACCCGGACTGTTGATGTAGATGTTGATGTCCCGGTCCGGGTTCTCGCTCTCGAGGTGGATCAACTGCGCACAGATCAGGTTCGCGATCGTGTCGTCGATCGGCGTGCCGAGGAAGATGATGTTCTCCTTCAGCAACCGCGAGTAGAGGTCGTACACCCGCTCGCCCCGGCTGGTCTGCTCGGTGACGTAGGGACCGTAGTAGTTGCGCGGGTTCATTCTGCGGCCTCCGGGCTGTCGTCGTGGTTGTGATCATGACCGTCGTGATCATG